>JBBRFQ010000005.1:0-50821 GCA_038224035.1 Gemmatimonadales bacterium | reverse complement strand
GTAGCGCGAAACAATAGGTGACTTGTCTGCGAGTGGGCTTCCCATTGGCCAGCGCGCGGAGACCTCAATCAATGGGATACACACGTAGACGCTGTGGTAGATCCAGGTTCGGACAGGGGTTCGATTCCCCTCACCTCCACTTGGAGTACACAAACGCCCCGCCGGATGCTTCCGGCGGGGCGTTTGTGTGTTTTCCGGTGTCCGGTTCGCCCGTCGAGATCTGAGCCAATGCTAATACGCCGCCACCGTGAACGGTTTGTGCGTTGACCGTTCAGCTCACTGCACGTCCAGCGCCGCGTGCGCCGCCGCCAACCTCGCCACCGGCACCCGATACGGCGAGCACGACACATAGTCCAGCCCCGCATCATGGCAGAACCGAACCGACCTCGGCTCTCCCCCATGCTCGCCACAAATACCAAGCTTGAGCCCGGGGCGCGTCGCACGGCCATCGGCAATCGCCAGCTTCACCAACTTGCCCACGCCTTTCGTATCGAGCACCTGGAACGGATCATCATCGAGAATTCCCTTCTCCAGATAAAACGGAAGGAATCGTCCCGCGTCGTCACGACTGAGCCCGAGCGTCGTCTGCGTCAGATCGTTCGTCCCGAACGAGAAGAAGTCCGCCACGCGCGCAATTTCATCGGCCGTGAGCGCGGCGCGCGGCAGTTCGATCATCGTTCCCACGAGATACGGCAGGTGCTCGTCCATCGCGCCCATCACCTGCTGGGCCGCGTGATCAATGACGGCCCGCTGATGTTCCAACTCACGCGCCGTCGCGACGAGCGGCACCATGATCTCCGGCATCACATCAAAGCCGCGCCGCTTCGCACGAACCGCCGCCTCGAAGATCGCCCGCGCCTGCATTTCCGTGATTTCCGGATATGTGATACCGAGTCGGCAGCCTCGATGCCCGAGCATCGGGTTCGACTCACGCAGCGCCTCGACGATCGCCGCGAGTGCCGGACGACTGATGCCGAGCGTTGACGCAAGCTTCTTGGACTCTTCGCCGCCGTGCGGCAGAAACTCATGCAGCGGCGGATCGAGTAATCGGATGGTGACGGGACAGCCGTGCATCGCTTCGAAGATGCCTTCGAAATCAGTGCGTTGCATGGGCAGCAGCTTGTCGAGCGCACGTCGACGGCCACCTTCGTCACGCGCCACAATCATCTCGCGCATCGACGAAATGCGGTCTCCTTCGAAGAACATGTGTTCGGTGCGGCAGAGTCCAATCCCTTCGGCGCCGAACGCGCGAGCCAGTCGCGCGTCGCGTGGCGTGTCCGCATTGGCGCGTACACGCAGTCGACGCACTTCGTCGGCCCAGCCCATCAGCTCGTCGAACGCGCGATACACGGGCGCATCGGCGGCACGCTGCGCGCCCGCCACCACGCGCATCACTTCGCTCGGCAGCGTGGGCAGATCGCCGGTGAACACACGTCCGGTTTCACCGTCGAGCGTGAGCCAGTCGCCCTCGTGCACCTCGACGCCGCCCGCCATGAAGCGACGCTCACCGCGCGGAATGACGACGTCGGTGGCGCCCACGATCGCGCACTTGCCCATGCCTCGCGCGACCACGGCGGCGTGACTCGTCATACCACCGCGTGTTGTCAGGATTGCGCGCGCCGCGACCATGCCGTGAAAATCCTCCGGCGTGGTTTCTTCGCGCACCAGAATGACCGCCTCACCGCGCGCCGCCCGCGTCTCCGCCTCGTCCGGATCGAACACCGCGACGCCGCTGGCCGCGCCCGGGCTCGCCGGCAATCCGGAGGCAATGGGCGTCGCACGGACCGCGGGATCGATCACGCGATGCAGCAGCTGATCGAGTTGTCGCGGGTGCAGACGCTTGACCGCGGTGATCTTGTCGATCACGCCCTCACGCACCATGTCCGTGGCGATGCGGAGCGCAGCCGGTGTGGTACGTTTTCCCGTGCGCGTTTGCAGGAGATAGAGTCGACCGCGTTCCACGGTGAACTCGATGTCCTGCATATCGCGATAATGTCGCTCCAGCAGCGCCTGCGTCTCCATCAACTGCGTGTACGCAGCGGGCAGTCGATGCGCCATTTGATCGATGTGCAGTGGCGTGCGAATACCCGCGACCACATCTTCTCCCTGCGCATTGACGAGGAACTCGCCGTAGAACCGGTGCTCGCCGGTGCTGGGGTCGCGCGTGAACGCCACGCCCGTACCGGAGTCGTCGCCCATGTTACCGAACACCATCGCCATCACGTTCACACCGGTTCCGATGGTGTCGGGAATCTCGTTGACGCGACGGTAATCCACGGCCTTCTTGAGGGTCCACGACTTCCACACCGCTTCAATCGCGCCCCACAGTTGTTCTCGCGGATCGGTGGGGAAGGGGCGACCGGTGGTGTGTTCGATCAGGTCGAGATACTCCCGCGTCAGCGCCTCGAGCGACTCCGCATCGAGGTCGGAATCAGTCGCGGCGTGCGTGGTGAGTCGCTTGGCGGCCAGCAGATGCTCAAACTGATTGAACGGCACATGCAGCACGACGTCGCCGTACATCTGAATGAACCGGCGATACGAATCCCATGCGAAGCGCGGATTTTCGCTGGCCGTCGCCAGTCCGAGCGTCGTCTCGTGGTTGAGACCAAGATTCAGAATAGTCTCCATCATACCCGGCATGCTCACCGCTGCACCTGAGCGAACGCTCACGAGCAGCGGCATGGCCGGATCACCGAATCGTTTGTCCGCCGCCTGCTCAAGACGGATCAGTGCCGCGTCCACCTCCGCACGCAACGCATCGGATACGCCGCCATGATCGAGATACTCCAGGCACTGACTGCACGCGATTGTGAAACCGGGAGGCACAGGCACGCCGAGATTCACCATTTCGGCGAGATTCGCGCCCTTGCCACCGAGCACCGACTTCATCTCACGCGTGCCGTCGGCCGCGCCATTACCAAAAAAATAGACCGATTGCGTCACAGCTGCTCCATGCGGGGAAATCAGTGCGTTCAGACCGTTCCGACTGCTCGACCACCGGCGCGCAGCAGTTCGGGTTCGTTCGGCAATGCGGTAGGATAACGTCCCGAGAAACAGGCGTGGCAGTAGCCGGACGGACCATCCGGTACCGCCGACAGCATCCCGTCCAAGGCGAGGTAGCCCAGGGAATCAACGCCAAGATGACGCGCGAGTTCGGCTTGCGTCATGCTGGCCGCGATGAGTTCTTCACGGCGCGGCGTATCAATGCCGTAGTAGCAGGGACTGATGATTGGTGCGCTGGAGACGCGCATGTGCACCTCGCGCGCCCCGGCAGCGCGCACGAGTGACACGAGACCGCGCGTCGTCGTGCCGCGCACAATTGAATCGTCCACCATGACCACCGACTTGCCCGCAATCAGTTCGCGTACGGGATTGTACTTCACCTTCACCTTCGCATCGCGCCCCGCTTGCGTGGGCTGAATGAAGGTGCGGCCCACATAGTGGTTGCGAATCAGCGCAAACTCGAAGGGAATTCCCGACTCCTCGGAGAATCCGAGCGCCGCCGAGTTCGACGAGTCGGGCACGGAGAACACCATGTCGGCGCCGGGTGCCGGACATTCGCGCGCCAGCTGACGACCGAGTTCGCGACGCGCCAGATGCACGGACTCACCGAACACTTTGCTGTCGGGACGTGCGAAATACACGTGCTCAAACACACAGCGGTTGAGCTCCATGGGTGCGGTCGCCTGCATCGTGCGCAATCCGGACCGGTCAATCGCCACGATCTCACCCGGCGCAACGTCGCGTTCGTAGGTGGCGCCCACGATATCGAGCCCGCACGTTTCGGAACTCGCCACCCATGAGTCCCCGAGCTTGCCGAGCGCGAGTGGACGCCAGCCGTGCGGATCACGGGCCGCCAGAAATGTGTCGTCGATGACCACGAGCAGGCAGTACGCACCCTCGACGCCATGCAGCGCATTGGCCAGGCGTTCTTCGGGCGTCGCCCCGGTCGCGCGGGCAATGCGATGCACGATCGCTTCGGAGTCCATCGACGAGGTGAAGATCGCCCCGACATCTTCGAGATCACGCCGCAGTTCAATCGCGTTGGTGAGGTTGCCGTTGTGCGCGAGCGCGATGTGCCCCTTGCGCACGCGCGCCAGAATCGGCTGCGCGTTTTCGATCGCCGATGCACCGGCGGTGGAGTAGCGCGTGTGCCCAACAGCGATCGGACCGTTGAGCGCGTGCATCGCCTCGTCGCCAAAGCCTTCCGAGACGAGCCCCATCGTTCGACGCAGCGTCGCCACACCGGTGTCGTCAACGGCGACGATACCGGCGGACTCCTGGCCGCGATGCTGCAGCGAGTAGAGCCCCAGCTGCGTCAGCGCGGCTGCGTTGGGATGTCCGTATACACCGAAAATACCGCACATGAGAATGGCTTCCGTCAGACAGTGGTGGGCGTCGTCGACGATTCCGCTGCGGCCGCAGCCGCAGGATCGCCATCCATGATGCCCGGAATGGTGTCGTGAAATGCGCGGGCGAGCGGTGCGATGGCCGAATGCGCGGAGATCGCGCCGATGAGGAAGTCGATGCCGTCGTCGGCGGGCGTCACGCGCCCGATGACCGTCGCGGGTACGCCGTGCGCCTTGGCGACGGCGAGCACCGCGTTTGGGTCGGGCGTGCTGACCACGACGCGCGCCTGTGCCTCGCCGAAGAGCAGCGCGCGCAGCGGCAAGTCGGCCCACGACGTGAGATCGACGGCGAATCCGAGCGGCTGGTCGCGGCGCAACATCGCGCATTCGGCGAGCGCGACCGCCAAACCGCCGTCGCTGCAATCGTGCGCGCTCCGCACATGTCCCGCACGGATCGCGTCCAGCAGCGCGTCAATCAACCGTCGCTCCATCGCCGGATCACTGGCCGGCGGTGCGCCGATCGCGAGTCCATGCACATGCTGCAGATATTCACTCGCCCCGATCTCGTCGGTATTGTCGCCCAGCAACACGATGCTGTCGTCCGTCGTCTGAAACGCCGACGGGGTGACGTGATCGAGCGAGTCGAGCACCCCCACCATGCCGATGGTTGGGGTCGGGTGAATCGCACCCTGCGGGTTCTCGTTGTACAGCGAGACGTTGCCGCCGGTGACCGGTGTCTCCAGCGTGCGGCACGCTTCGCCCATCCCGGCGACCGCTTCCCGGAGTTGGAAGTAGACTTCCGGACGTGTGGGATTGCCGAAGTTCAGATTGTTCGTGATCGCCCGCGGACGCGCGCCGGTACAGGCGACGTTGCGTGCGGCTTCCGCCACGGCAATGCGTCCGCCCATGCGTGGATCGAGCGACACATAGCGACCATTGCCATCGATACAGAGCGCGATTGCCGCGTCGGTCCCACGCAACCGAACAACCGCCGCATCGCTGCCGGGCCCCATGATGGTGCTGGTGCGCACCATGGAATCGTACTGTCGCCACACCCACGCCTTGCTCGCGATCGTGGGCGACGAGAGCAATCGCTCTAGCGTCCAGATAGGATCTGCCTCCTCGTCCAGCGGTGCCACCGCGTGCGCATCCCGGGCGCGGGCCGCTGCCAACGTGGGCGACTCCACCGCGTCGATCACGTACGTGGGACAATCGGTGACCAGCTGAATCCCGGGGAACTCCGCCACCACACGGTCGCCTTCGGTCACGCGATACACCGGCTCGGCGATCACTTCTCCAATCACGGCCGCTTCAAGATCCCAGCGCGCGAGGATCTCCGCGACCTGTGCCTCGCGTCCCTTGTGCGCGACCACCAGCATGCGCTCCTGCGATTCCGACAGCAGAATCTCGTACGGCGTCATGCCCTCTTCGCGCACCGGCACCTTGAGCATGTCGATCGTGACCCCGACATCGCCACGGGCCGCCATCTCCGCCGACGATGAGGTGAGGCCCGCCGCGCCCATATCCTGAATCGCGACAATGTGGCCGCTCCTGATCAGCTCGAGCGACGCTTCCAGCAGCAGCTTCTCGGTGAAGGGATCACCAACCTGCACGCGCGGGCGCTTGGACTCGCTCTCGGCGCTCAGATCTTCGCTGGCGAACGATGCACCATGAATGCCGTCTCGACCCGTGCGCGCACCGACTGCAATGATCGGGTTGCCGATGCCTTCGGCCACCGCGCGGATGAGTTCCTCTTCGCGCAGCACACCGACGCACATCGCGTTGACGAGCGGATTGCCCTCGTAGGACGGATCGAAGACCACTTCGCCGCCAACCGTCGGAACACCGACGCAGTTGCCGTAGTCACCGATGCCCTTGACCACACCGGAGAAGAGATATCGTACCCGGGGCGACGTGAGCGGACCGAAACGCAGGGAGTTGAGCAGCGCGATCGGACGCGCACCCATCGTGAACACGTCACGCAGAATCCCTCCAACACCGGTGGCTGCGCCCTGATATGGCTCGACGGCGCTCGGGTGGTTGTGCGACTCGATCTTGAACGCGACGGCGATGCCATCCTTTACGGCGATCACGCCCGCGTTTTCGCCCGGTCCCTGCAACACCCACGGTGCTTCGGTGGGCAGCGTGCGCAGCAACGGCCGTGAATGCTTGTAGGAGCAGTGCTCGCTCCACAGCGCGCTGACAATGCCAAGCTCCGTAAACGTCGGCGTGCGGCCGAGCATCGCGAGCACCTTTTGATACTCCGCCGGCGTGATGCCGTGCTCCTTCACCAATGCCGGTGTGATCTCTGGATCGCCCGGACGCGATTGCACCTGCGACGGACTCATGCCGCCACTCCTCCCATCAGCGAATCGGCGAGCGAGTGCAGCAGGGGTAAGCCGTCCGCGGAGCCGAGCAGCGTATCGACCGCACGTTCCGGATGCGGCATCATACCGAGCACATTGCCGGCCGCGTTCACGATGCCCGCGATGTTGCGCTGCGACGCATTCGGATTGGCCGCGTCGGTCACGTGTCCCTGCGCATCCACATAGCGAAACACCACGCGTGCCTCTCCCTCGAGCCGCGCCAGCGTATCGGCGTCGGCGGTGTAGCGCCCGTCGCCGTGCGCCACGGGCACCGTGATCACTTCGTTGATGTGGTACCGCGATGTAAAACGCGTGGCAATGGATTCAACGCGCAGATGCACCTGCTCACAGACAAACTTGAGGTTGGCATTCCGCAACAGCGCGCCGGGCAACAAGCCGGCCTCGCACGCGATCTGAAAACCGTTGCAGATCGCCAGCACCGGTGCGCCACGCTCCGCGTGCGCGACGACTTCGCGCATGATCGGACTGAACCGCGCGATGGCTCCCGGGCGAAGATAATCGCCGTAACTGAAGCCGCCGGGCAGGATCACCAGATCGGCGCCTTGCAGATCATGCTCCTTGTGCCAGCAGAACACCGCCTCCGCACCGAGATGATCGACGACCGCGTGGTACGCGTCTTCATCACAGTTGGAACCGGGGAACCGAACGATGCCGACCTTCACGCCTGCTCCACGGTGGCGATGTCGAAATCTTCAGTCACGGGATTGGCCAGCAACTGCTCGCACATGCGGCGCGCCGCGTCGCGGGCGTCGTCAGCGCTCGAGGCATCGGTGTCGAGCACCAGATGCCGACCGACTCGCACGTTTCCGACGGTCTCGAACCCGAGGGAGTGCAGCGCGTCCGAAACAGCTTTGCCCTGCGGATCGAGCAGGCCACGTCGCGGCACAATTTGAATGGCCACGCGGAATCGAGTCATGTCGAAGAATCCTCTCGGTCGTCGCTGCGACCGGTTTCGGAACGGGAGTCGCGCCGTCGCTTTCGGCGACGACGAAGGGAAGGGGCACCATCGACGGCCACGCCGTCGGCTACGAGAGCCACGCCGTCATCGTCGTCGTCCAACCGGGCCGGCCGTCGATCGAACAAGCCGAGTAACACCGTACGGCCAATGCCGTACAGCACATAACACATCAATGCCGGGAAGAAGAACTGCTTGGGCAGAAAGATCACGCCCACGAGTGTACCAAGCACCAGCATCAGACCGGCAATGCCGCGCCACGTCCGCAGCCCCACGGTCGGTACGGCCGCATACTGCACATTGCTGATCATGAGCACGCCCAGACCAAGCATCACCCAGCGCAGCATCTGATGCCACGGTAAACCACCGATCATCGTTTCCGTGTATAACGGCGTCTGGCTGAACCAGTAGTACGTGGCCAGCGTCATGCCGGCAGCGGGACTTGGCAATCCCGTAAAGTGCGTCTTCGCGCGGCCGGCCTGTTCCACATTGAAGCGCGCCAGGCGCACCACGGCACACGCCGTAAACAGGAAGCAGAATATCCAGTCCCAGCCAGTGTTGTTCAGCACCGCGAAATACATGACCAGCGCCGGCGCCAGCCCGAAGCTGATCGCGTCAACCAAGCTGTCCAACTCCGAGCCGAACTTGCTTCCGGAGTTCGTCGCGCGGGCGATGCGCCCATCCAGCGTGTCGGCAACCGCGCCGAACACGATGTATCGCGCCGCGCCGTCGAAGTCGCCGCGTGACGCGGACACAATCGCGAACACACCAAAGAACAAGTTGGCGAGCGTGAGGCCGTTGGGCAGCACTACAACCGCGCGGCGACGTGGACGCTGCGCGCCGGGCAGCGTGGGCTGGCTTCCGGTGCCGGCCATCACGCGTACACCACCGGCATGTTGATCAGCGCCGACACCAGCGTTGTCGAGCGCGCAAACCAGGCAATGACGAGGGCCAGCAGCAACAACCCAAAGGCCGCCAGCCAGAGAGGCCACGAGCGAACGCGCAGCGCCAGGGCGAACGTCAACGCCGCCAGCACGACTGCAGTAATCAGCAGTGGGTACGCCTCGCGGGAGAAGCTCACGACGAACGCCTCACGCCGAGTGCCGCCAGATCGAGGGACGCGCCGGTAATGCGCGCGAAGGCGTCGAGATAGCGCTCGCTCGTGGCCTGCACGACGGCATCCGGCAGCGTGGGCCCGGGCGAATCGCCGCTCCAACGTCCGGCGCGGCGTTCGGCGTCGAGCCAGTCACGCAGCGGTTGTTTGTCAAAGCTCGGCTGACTGCGGCCAGGCGCATACTGATCGGCCGGCCAGAACCGAGATGAGTCAGGCGTCAGCACTTCGTCGATGAGCAGAAGCCGCCCGTCGCGCACGCCGAACTCAAATTTGGTGTCGGCGACAATGATCCCGCGCGGTGCGGCCGTCTCGCGGCCGAACTCATAGATGGCCCGTGCGTACTGTTCCAGCGCCGCGGCGCGTTCCAGACCGAGTTGTGCCTCCACGGCGCCTACCGTGATGTTCTCGTCGTGACCGGACTCGGCCTTGGTGGCCGGGCTGAACAATGGCGGCAGGAGCTGACTACTCTCCTGCAACCCGCTCGGCAACGTTTCTCCGGCCAGCGTGCCGTGCGCCGCGTATTCTTTCCACGCCGAGCCCGCGAGATATCCGCGCACGACACATTCAATCGGTACGACGTCGGTGCGCAGGCACAACATCGCGCGACCAACGAGCAGCGCATGATGCGCAGCAAGCTCAGGCGCGAGTGTCATGATTTCCTGCACATCGGCGCTCACCATGTGATGCGGCAGCTCGTTGCCGAACCGCACGGCGAGTTTTCGCAGCCACCAGGCGCTCAACTGCGTCAGCACAGCTCCCTTGAACGGAATCGGCTCGTCCAGCACCACGTCGAACGCGCTGACACGATCCGTGGCCACGAGCAGCAGGTGATCGTGCCCCACCGCGTAGACGTCGCGCACCTTCCCTCGGCGCACCAACGGCAATGACAACGCCGTCGCTCGCACCGGCAGCGTCGCGGTCATACGCGCACCTCATCGTTAACCGTGCGCACATCGTGTGTCGCGAGCAAAGGGTCGATGACTTCGTGGAGGAAGTCGTCCACCTGCTGCGGCGCACGTCCGGTAAAGCGCGATGGATCGGCGAGTGCCTGGAGATCCTCGAGCGGCACGCCGAACGCTGGATCGGCGGCCAATCGCTCAAGCAAGTCGTTGCGTGGCGCGCCGTCCTTGACTGCGCGCGCCGCCGCGATGGAATGTCCGCGAATGACTTCATGGGCCACCTGTCGGTCACCGCCGGCGCGCACGGCGCGCACGATGATTTCTTCCGTGGCCATGAACGGTAATTCATCATCGACGCGCCGACGAATGCGCGCCGGATGCACTTCAAGATCAGCGACCACGTTACGCAGCAGCACCAGAATCGCATCGGTTGCCAGAAATGATTCCGGAATGACGAGGCGCCGATTGGCGGAATCGTCGAGCGTCCGTTCGAAGTACTGCACGGCGTGTGTTTGATTGGCGTTCGGTTCCAGCGACAACACAAATCGTGCCAGCGATGCGATGCGCTCCGAACGCATCGGGTTGCGCTTGTAGGCCATCGCGGACGAGCCGATTTGATCACGTTCAAACGGCTCTTCGATTTCGCCGAAGGCCTGCAGCATGCGCATGTCACCCGAGAACTTCGAGGCGCTGGCCGCGACTCCCGCCACGACGCCCAGCACCTGCGCATCGATCTTGCGGCTGTAGGTTTGCCCGCTCACCGGGATCGACGTGGCGAATCCCATCGCGACCGACACGCGGCGATCGAGCTCGCGCACTTTCGCATGATCGCCATCGAACAGCGAAAGGAAGGACGCTTGCGTACCGGTGGTGCCTTTCACGCCACGGAACGGCAACGTGGCGATGCGATGATCGAGATCGGCCACATCGAGCACGAGATCCTGCATCCAGAGCGTGGCGCGCTTGCCCACGGTGGTGAGCTGTGCCGGCTGCAGATGCGTGTAGCCCAGACAGGGCACCGCACGCCACGCGCGGGCGAAACCGGCCAGCGACCGAATCGACTCGACGCACTTGTCGCGCAGCAACTCCATGCCGCGCCGCATCAAGACCAGTTCGGCGTTGTCGGTGACATAGCAGCTCGTCGCGCCCAGATGAATGAAGGGGCGCGCGCTCGGCGCGACATCGGCAAACGCGTGCACGTGCGCCATCACGTCATGTCGAAAGCGCCGCTCGTATTCGGCGACAGCGGCAAAATCGATATTGTCGCGATTCGCGCGCATCTCGGTGATGGCGGCTTCCGGCAGCGCGAGTCCCAGATCGCGCTGCGCCTCGGCGAGCACGAGCCACAGCTCACGCCAGAGACCGTATCGAGTCGACGGTCCCCACAGCTCGAGCATCGCACGCGAGGCGTAGCGCTCGGAGAGCGGCGACGAATAGATCGACACGGTAGCGGTATCAGCGGACACGGAACGAGATCGGAGGGAAGAGCCGACCGCCGCGCTCGAACCACAGCTGCACCGCACCGCGAGGAGCATAGGCATCGATGGCGCGCGCCGCGAGATCGGCAGTGGTGATCGGCGTGTTTCCGATCTGAACGATGACGTCGCCGGACTGCAAGCCAAGCTCCTCCTGCAGTCGATCGGACGCGCGAAAAACCAGCGCACCCCCGCGAGACTGGATGCGACGTTCCAGACGAATCGCATCGGTGACGGTGACAAGTTCGAGTTCGCGCAGCACGGTGACGCGGGGCGCACTCACTTCGGGCACATCCGACACCGTGACCTGCAACACCGTCTCGTTCGAACCGCGCCGCACCGTGAGCGGGAATGCCTCTCCCACGCGCAGTTCGAGCAGGCGCGCTTCCCAGTCGAACGGATTGCGCAGCGGCTTGTTGCCGGCGCGCAGCAAAACATCGCCCGGTCGCACGCCGGCGCGTTCTGCCGGAGACCCCGGGACAATGCGGCCGACCGTCGGCACGGTACGCACCGCATCACGTGCGTTGTTCACCGCCGGCATCTGCAACTGCAGGCCGACCCACGGCTGACGCACACGACCGTGCGTGAGCAGATCGTCAACTATACGCATGGTGCGATCGATCGGAATGGCGAAGCCGAGTCCGACCGATCCGCCGGACGGTGAATAGATCGAACTGTTTACACCGATCACCTCGCCGTTCGCGTTGACCAACGGGCCACCGGAGTTACCGGGATTGATCGCCGCGTCCGTCTGGACCATGTCGAGGTATACACCACCGCCTTCGCTGCGCGCCGTAATGTTGCGGCCGACGGCACTGATCACGCCGACGGAGACACTGGGCTCGGAGTTGCCGAGCACAAAACCAAACGGGTTGCCGATGGCGATGCTCCACTCGCCAACGATGAGATCGGACGACGTACCGAGCGGTGCGACGGGCAAACCGGTTGCGTCAATGCGCAAGACCGCGAGGTCGTTCTGCTCGTCTTCGCCGACAAGCGTGGCATCGTAGGTCGTGCCATCGCGCATGGCGACGGTAATGCGGGACGCGCCGCTGACCACGTGCGCATTGGTCACAATCACCCCGTTGGCTCGCACGACGAAGCCGGAGCCGATACCGGCCCGCGCGCGCTGACCAGTACGTCCTCCGAACATTTGTTCGAACATGTCAACCGGGACGCGCTCGACCGTTTCTGTTTGCACGGTGACCACCGAGGGCGCAACGCGCTCGGCGGCCGTCGTGATCGCGGTGCGGCGCGACTGATCGATGCTCTGCGCCGGCACGGCGCCCGGGGCAACGGCCGGTGGTTGCGAGGCGGCGGTCGTCGGTTGCGCCAGCGAGTCGGCAGGGCTGGCGCCGACACAGCCGGCGACGATCAGCGCCGCCGCTCCGATGGCGCTCAAACGTGCCACAATCACAGCTCGCCCGCCCGGAGGCGTTGCCCACCCGAGGGTCGGCGTTGCGTGTCGGCCAGCGCCTGGTCGGTGAAGGGATAGGCGATCATGGCGCGCAGGGTAGACGCGCCGACGACCGCGGCGTCCGCGCCGGCCGCACCGCAGGCGGCGAGCGACGCCGATCCAGAGGGAAACAGCGCGACCAGCTCCGTTTCGAGCGTCGCGCCGTCGAGCAGGGCACGGGCCGCCGCGACAACGGACGCTCCCGTGCCGTTCATCGCGTCGAGTCGGTCGACGTCCACCAACACGAAGGAGGCACCCGACTTGGCCGCAAACATGGCCTGTGTCGCCGTGCCCACAAACGTGGCCGATACGCGAATGCCGCCCGCCGCAAGGGTACGCATAATCGTAGCGTTGTCCTCGGTGAAAGGCAGCTGGAGCACCACGTTGTCAGCGGCCCGGCCAAGTGCACGGGCGTGCTCCAGCCCACTGTCGCCGAGCGCGATGGTATCGGCTGCGTCGACCAGCACTGGGACGGGCACGGCGCGTGCAAAGCTGGCCAGCCATGCAACAGCGGCGTCTTCGGACGCGGCGCTGCGCAGGGCAGCGTCGGGAAGGACGACGCCGTCACACCAGCCGCGGGCGCTGGCCCACTGCACGTCATCGAGCGCGTCGGTCGCAAGAAAGAGCTTCACGTTGGAGAAAGATAAAGGGTCGCGGGGTAACGGACGTGCTCAAGGAACAATCCATGCGGCGGGGCGGGCGGCGACGTGTCGCGATTGTCGGAGGCCAAAATCTGCGCCGCGACGGTACCGACCGGTCGACGCCCCAGTCCGACGTCCACCATGGTCCCAACGAGAAAGCGCACCATGTGATGCAAAAACCGGTTCGCTTCGATGTCAAAGACCAGTCCGCCGTCTTTCGCGCGCCACCGCGCCTGGTGTACCTGGCAGCGATGATCGTCGTCGGCGGGGGCGGTGCCCTGCACGGCAAACCCGCGAAACGTGTGCTCACCGACGATGGCACTCGCCTCCGATGACAGCACGTCGAAATCCAGGCTCCGTGCCACGGCCCACTCGGTGCGCCGACGAAATGGCGACATGGCCAACGGGTCGGTGCCGACAAAATACGCGTAGCGTCGCCGATCGGCGCTGAAGCGAGGGTGAAAGGTCTCCTGCATCGGATGTGCGTCTTCGATCCAGATGTCCGCCGGTAGCTTGGCATTCATGGCGCGACGGAGACGGTCGGCGGTCCAGCGCCGAGAGACGCGCACTCCGACGCCCTGACCGCGCGCATGCACCCCCGCATCGGTCCGGCCGGCGCCGATCGCGGCGACATGCGATCCGCACAGTTCGGCGAGCGCGCGCTCCATTTCGCCCTGAACCGTTCGCGCGACCGGCTGACGCTGCCATCCCGAGAACGCCCCCCCGTCGTAGTGGGTGACCAAGAGGAACGAGGCGTGATCGGCAGAGTCCATGAGCAGTGCAAGATACGCCACGGCGGACCCCCCTTCAAGCGATTCAAACGCCGAATGACGTGACATCGGGAGCTTCCGCATCGTATCCGGTTTGACAGGAGAGGCGCGACCTTTCCACATTGCGCCGCTTATCTTCCCCCACCGACTCCCATTATGGCACCTCGATCTCTCGCCTCACTTGCGCACGCACTCGGCGCCACGTCGGATCTCGACGGGGCGCTGGTGGCGTTGGCCGAGTGCGTGGTGGAGATGGACCGTGGCGCATCGATGGCGCTGCTGCGGTACGATGGGCGGCAAGAGATGCTGCGCGAGCGGTTGACCCCGATCATGGGTCGCGTGGAACGCACTGCCATCGAAACAACCTTCGATCATCTGCCCGCGCCCGTACGCCTGAAGGTCGCCGCCGGCGGTCAGTTCGTGGATTTGGCCGAGCGTTCCTCGGAGTACGCGCGCCTGTTCGGCTTCACGCACGCGCTCGATGGCGGCGTGCTGGCACTGCGCGGCTTGCGGGTGGAAGGCTATCTCGCCGCGGTGTTGGCGCTGTATGAACCGCGAAAGATCTTTGGTACGCGGACCATCGAACGACTGGCGCCGGCGCTTGCCCTGTTTGATCTGGCGTTCAGTCGTCTCTCTGAGCGCGAGGCACGTGAAGAAGCGGTCCGCACGCTGGAAGACGTGACACAGCGAGTGCATGGCGAGTACGTGCGCAAACTGCGCGCGCTGGAATCTGAGCTGCGTGAAGCGCGCAATACCACGCCGCAGGGCGTCCCGGTGCTCTCAGCCGCCGAAGCCGTGGCGCTTCAGGCCGAGTCGGCCCGCGCCGACGAAGAGGTGCGACGCGCCCACCGCAAAGCCGATCTCACCGAGCAGCAACTGATGTCGGCCGTGGGGCAGCTTGAACAGTCACACGTTGAGTTGCATCGCCGAAGCGAGGCGCTGCGCCAACGCACACGCACCCTCTACCTGCTCGACCGCGTGCTCACACTCGATGCGAGTACGAGCGATCCGCGTGAACTGGTGGATGGCCTGCTGGCCCTGGTGGGCGATGACATGCAGGCGCAGCGCTGCTCACTGATGCTGGTAGCGCCCGAACCGGAGCACATGTATCTCGCGGCCGGACGTGGGCTCGCGCCGCATGTGACGCTCGGTATGCGCACCCGCATCGGCGAGGGGGTGTCTGGACGGGTCGCGGCCGCGCGCGAGCCGTTGCTCGTGCAAGACGTGTCACAAGCCGACCGCCATCCGCTGCTCCGGGATCAATACTTCACCACGGGAAGCTTCATCAGCTTTCCGCTCGTGTCGCATGGTCAGCTGGTTGGCGTGGTCAATCTTACAAACCGGGCGAAGCTCGGTGTCTACTCGGAAGAGGATGTTGAGCGCGTGCGACTGCTGGCGTTGGTGATCTCACTGATCGCATCGAACGCGCGTCTTGCCGATCGTCTGGTGGTGGCGCTCAATGTCTCTTGACGCTGGATCAGCCGATCAGCTCAGACACGCCATTCGTCGACTCGCGAACGGAGAATCGCTCGATGCGGATGTAATTTCCGGCGCCTTTGACGTGATCATGCGCGGTGAGGGCACGCCGTCGCAGATTGCCGCGCTGCTGATGGCGCTGCGCGTGAAAGGCGAGACCGTGTCGGAGGTGGCCGGCGTGGCCCTGGCGCTGCGCCGCGCGATGGTGACACTGGACGTGCCGGATGCGGCGCTGGTCGTAGACACCTGCGGAACCGGAGGGGGAACGCTCACCACGTTCAACATCTCAACGGCTGCTGCACTCCTGGCCGCGGGCGCGGGTGTGCGAATCGCCAAACACGGCAATCGGTCGTTCACATCACGATCGGGAAGCGCCGACGTGCTCGAAGCGCTTGGCGTCTCGATCGAGGTGTCGCCGGAAGTGATGTTGAACGCGCTGCGAGACGCGGGCATCACGTTCATGTTCGCTCCGCAGATGCACCCGGCGATGCGCCACGTGGGGCCCGTGCGTCGTGAGCTGTCGATCCCGACGGTGATGAACATCGTGGGCCCGCTCGCCAATCCGGCGAAGGTCGGTCGTCAAGTCGTCGGGGTGGCCGATCGTGCCCGTCTGCCCCTTATCGCCGGCGCGCTCGCAGCGCTGGGGAGCGATCGCGCGCTCGTGGTGCACGGCGAGCCGGGCCTCGACGAGATCTCGCCGATCGGTCGCACCACCGTGCTCGAGGTGCGTGATGGCGCGGTGTCGGAGTGGTTTATCGAACCACAGTGGGCGGGCGTGCAGGGAATCCGAGCCGAAGATCTTCGGGGCGGCGAACCCGCCGAGAACGCCGCGTTGATCGAAGCGGTGCTGCGTGGCGATGGACCACCGGCGGCTGAAGCGGCAGTTGTGCTGAACGCGGCGGCCGCGATTTATATCGGTGGTTTGAGCGAGGACTACCGCGACGCCATCAGCATCGCTCGTGTGGCGCTACGCGAGGGCGCGGGCACACGGGCGTTGCAAGCGCTGCGCAGCGCCTTCGGGCCGCTACGTCAACTCTAAGTTATTGCGCCGCGGCTAATAGCGACGCAACACGCCCACCACGATGCCCTGAATGCGCACGTCGTCTTCGTGGACGTACAAGGGCGTCATCGTTTCGTTCGCAGGTTGCAGCCGGATGCGCCCGTCCCGCTCGCGGAAATACCGCTTGACCGTGGCCGCCGCCCCGTCGAGCAACGCGATCACCATCTCACCGTTGTCAGCCGTTTGCCGCTCGTTCACCACGACATAGTCGCCGTCTTCGATGTGGTCTTCGATCATGGACTCCCCGCGCACGCGCAACACATAGTGGCTGCCGTTGCGACGCAGAAATCCATCGGGTACGGCGATGCTTTCATTGTGCGTGAGTGCCTCGATCGGCGAGCCGGCCGCCACCAACCCCAACAACGGAAGCTCCACCGAGCGCTGAAACACATCGCTCGGCAATATCTCGATGGCGCGACTCTCGTTGTAGGAACGTTTGATGTAGCCTTTGCGCTCGAGATTCGTGAGGTGCTCGTGCACCGTGGCCAGCGAGTTATAGTTGAACTTGGACGCGATTTCCTCAAAGCTCGGCGCGTAGCCGTTGTCTTCGGCGTACGAGGTGAGGAAGCTGAGGATTTCGCGTTGACGCTTTGTAAGCGGCATGGCGGACTCCAAGGGTGGGGGGGGAACTGCGGCGGCTTTACAGAGTTGATCACCGAATACTTTCCGAATCATCATAACCGAACAGGGGCCGAAGTGCAAGCTGTGGATTCACTTGACCGGTCGTCGTCGCCGATCTACAACACTGGCTGGACACCGGCCACCGGAACGCTTGGGCGGCTCACCGACGCGGCCCACCGGCGCGCCGAAATCCTCGCCCCCACACTGTCGGCGCTGCGCGAGCAGGCCGGCGCCCGACCCGCGCCGCCGTCGTTCGTCGCGGCGCTGCGCGGTACGTCGCTCGCCGTCATCGCCGAGATCAAGCGCGCCTCGCCTTCGAAAGGGGCCATTGCGCCCTCGCTCGACGCGCGCACGCAAGCGCTGGCCTACGGGTCCGGCGGAGCGGCAGCAATTTCCGTATTGACTGAACCGAGCGAGTTCGGCGGCTCACTCGAGGACCTCGCCGCCGTGGCCGCGGCCGTCTCGATTCCGGTGCTGCGCAAGGATTTCATCGTGCATCCCGTCCAGATCTGGGAGGCACGCGCCAACGGAGCGGCCGCCGTGCTGCTGATCGCGCGGGCGCTCTCTCCCGACGCGTTGCACACGCTGCACCGCGAAGCCATCGGCGCCGGCCTCGACGTTCTTGTGGAAGTGCGCGACGAAACCGAACTGCAACGCGCCCTCGACATCGGCGCCGCCGTGATCGGGGTGAACAATCGGAATCTCGAGACGCTCGTCATCGATCCGTCCACCGCGCCGCGCGTGATTCGCCGCATTCCCACCGATCGTATCGCCATCGCCGAGAGCGGAATGGCCTGCGTGGACGACGCGCTGGCCGCGCAGTCCGCCGGCGCGGACGCGCTCCTCATCGGCTCGGCGATCTCCGCGGCGGCTGACCCGGCGCTCGCCGTCGCCGCTTTTGCCAGCCTTACGCGTCAGCCTCGCTGACATGTCCGGATCTCAACCCCCGCGATCGTGCGCGCCGGAGATCAAGTTTTGCGGCCTGACGAGACGGGACGATGCCATGGTTGCGGAGGAGTTGGACGCGCAGTTTCTCGGCGGCATTCGCGCCGGCGGTCCGCGCGTGCTCTCGCCGGAGGTGTGGCGGGACGTGCTGGGCGTACCGCGCGCGGGGCTTGCACGCGTCGCGGTCTTCGGCGAAATCTCGGCCGAGCAGCTGGTGCAGGAGACGCAGGCGCTCGGTGCTGACATTGCGCAGTGGCACGGCGACCCGGATGCGACGGCGGTCGCCCGAGTGGCCCAGTCTGGCGTTCGCGTCTGGCCGGTGCTGCGGATCGCGTCCGGTGGACTGCCCAAGGAAGCCTGGAGCCTTGCCCGGTCTGCGGAAGCGCTGGTCCTCGACGCAAAAGTGCCGGGCCAACTGGGCGGGACCGGTGTGGCGCTCGATTGGGCGACGCTGGCCTCAGACGTCGAACGTTGGAGGGCAGATTGTCCGGGCGTGCGCCTCGTGCTGGCAGGGGGACTGCATGCGGGCAACGTCGGACAGGCCATCGCCCTGCTAAATCCAGACGTGGTCGACGTATCTTCAGGAGTGGAACTCGCACCGGGGATCAAGGATCCCGAGCGGATGCGAGCCTTTGTGCACGCGGTGCGAGGACGAGACTGATGGACACGACGGGAGCAGTGCTGGCGGAGCGTGAGGGCGATCGGTTTGGTGATTTCGGGGGACGATACGTTCCGGAGACTCTTGTGCCGGCGCTCGATGCGCTCGACGCGGAGTTCGACGCCGCCATGAAGGATCCGGCTTTTCTCGCCGACATGCATGAGCTGCTGCGGAACTACGTGGGACGCCCCACGGCGCTGAGCACCGCGCCGCGTTTGTCCGCGCTGGTCGGCGCGCCGGTTTGGCTGAAGCGCGAAGACCTCAACCATACAGGCGCGCACAAGATCAACAACACGGTCGGTCAGGCGCTGCTCGCACGCCGCATGGGCAAGCGCCGCATCATTGCCGAAACCGGAGCGGGCCAGCACGGGGTTGCCACGGCTACGATTTGTGCCCGATTCGGGCTGGAGTGCGTCGTGTACATGGGCGAAGAAGACATGCGGCGCCAGTCGCTGAATGTCTTCCGGATGCGTCTCATGGGAGCCACGGTGATTCCCGTGACCGCCGGTACCCGTACACTCAAGGACGCGACCAGCGAGGCCATTCGTGATTGGGTCACCAATGTCACCGACAGCCACTACATCATCGGTTCTGTGGTCGGGCCGGCGCCGTACCCACGCATGGTGCGGGATTTTCAGCGCGTGATCAGTCGAGAAGCACGCGCCCAGATGCTGGAGCGCGCCGGTAGGCTCCCCAAAACGGTGGTGGCTTGCGTCGGTGGCGGCTCGAATGCGATGGGCGCCTTTGCCGACTTCGTGAAGGATGCCGAGGTGGAACTCGTTGGCGTTGAGGCGGCCGGTGAGGGGTTGAGCACGGAGCGTCATTCCGCATCGCTCACGAAAGGAACGCCGGGCGTGTTGCACGGCGCACTCAGTTACCTGCTGCAGGACGAGGCGGGGCAGGTCCATCCCGCGCACTCCATCTCCGCCGGACTCGACTACCCGGGCGTGGGTCCGGAGCACGCCTGGCTCAAGGACAGCGGCCGAGCCGAGTACGTGTCGGTCACCGACGCCGAGGCCCTGTCCGGGGTGTCAGTGCTGAGCCGCCTTGAGGGCATCATTCCCGCGTTGGAAACGGCGCACGCGGTCGCCTGGATTGTGCGCGAAGCGGGGCGCTGGGCCGCTGATGAACCCGTCTTGCTCTGCGTGAGCGGTCGCGGCGACAAGGATGTGGGGACCATGATCGAACACCTGTTGCCCGACGTGTGACGGCGATTCTGAGCGCCCGCGCGGAGGTCGAGCGCGTCTCATCGACATTGGTCGAGGAGGCGCTTCGGGCGTTCACGAAGGCGTTCCGCGCGTGGCAGTTGTATCTGCCCAACAACCCGACACGCGAACGCGCGGTCAACGCCGCGCGCACCGCATTCGCGTTGTGTTGGACGAGCTCGATTGAGCAGGTCCGGCTGCAGGTGCGGGAGGCCGAGTTTTTGTTCGACGGCGCGTCGGTGTTGCGGGAGGTCGACCGGCCGTCCGATGGAATCCCGTGGATTCTCTACCGCGATGGATTACGCGAACTCACGATTTCGCCGGGTTTTGAGGCGGAAGACCTCGAGGCGCTGCTCACGCTGTTGCAGCGGGCGCGTCAGGCGGCACCGGACGACGATGATCTGATCACGATGCTCTGGCTGGCCGATCTCGAATCGCTGCACTATCGGTACGTCGAGGTGGGCAGCACGTATGAGCTCTCCTCGCTACCCGGTGCGAGCGCAGCCGCCGGCGGTAAGGGCGACGGCACCGCCCTCGCGCCGTTGGCCACGCCGCTCGCGGAGGCGCCGCAGTTCTCCGCCGGTGCGCCGCCGGGAATGGTCCGCGTTGAGGACTTCGACAGCACGCTTTTTTTTCTCGATCGACGGGAGCTGGCCTACCTGCAGGAGGAAGTGCGCGCCGAGTTCGGCCGCGATCCGCGTCGTGAAGTGCTGACGGTGCTGTTCGATATTCTGGAGTTGCGGTCGGATGCGGCGATACGCCGCGAAGTCATCGATCGCATCGACGAGCTGTTGGTCAACTTGTTGTCGTCTGCGGCGTATGAGATCGTGGCGTATGCTTTGCGCGAGGCGCGCGTGGCAGAAAAGCGCGCCCCAACGCTGGATGCCGTGTCGCGCGAGCGTTTGCTGGGTCTCGCTGATCGACTCAGCGACGTGTCCGTGGTGTCGCAGCTGCTCCAAGCCGTTGACGAAGGTACGCGCGCACCGGGCGCCGAAACGCTGGAAGCACTGGTGGAGGAACTGCGCGGCACGGCGTTGGCGCCGCTGCTGGCGTGGGTCACCAACGCGTCGGCCGGACCGGCGCGAGCGTCGGTCGAACGCGCGGTGCTGCGACTGGCAGAACGGCAGACCGCCGATGTCGTGCGGATGCTCGATGACGCTGATCCGTCAGTATCGCTTGGCGCGATTCGTCTCGCGGGGAAACTTCGTACGCCGGCGGCCGTCGGTGCACTCGCCCGGTTGCTCCGCGCGGCGGACGCCCCGGTGCGGGTTGAGGTGGTGCAAGCGCTGGCGGCCATCGCCTCCGCTGGAGCAATGCAGGCGCTTGAGGCAGCGCTCGACGATACGGAGCGTGATGTGCGGGTGGCGGCGCTGCGTGCCGTCGGGACGCAGCGGCACATCGGCGCGCTGACGCGCCTGACGGCGGCGATCAAGCGCAAGGAATTGCGCGCCGCGGATCGCAGCGAGAAAACGGCGGTGTTCGATGCCTTCGGCGCAGTCTGCGGCGACGGAGGCGTTCCGGTACTCGATGGCATGCTCAACAGCCGTTCGTTACTCGGGCCGCGCGAGTCGAGCGAGATGCGCGCCTGCGCTGCGCGCGCCCTCGGTCTGATCGGGACCGACGCCGCGCTGGGTGCGCTGCGCAAAGCCGCCGACACGCGCGATGCCGTGGTGCGCAGCGAAGTAGCGCGTGCGCTGCGCAGCGGAGCCGGCAGCTGATGCATCGCCTGCTCGCCAGCGAAGTGCCCATGGGCACCCGTGAGCATGGCGCCCTCTTCGACGCCGACGAAGAGCGGCGCGCACGGGCCATTGTGGTCGCGCTGCACGGCGCGCTCCGTGCGGTGCGCCTGTACCCGATCGAAAACTCGGCCGTGCAGAAGGCGCTGGCGGAACTCGATACGGCGTGTCATCGCGTGATGGCCGACGGAACCGCGTGTGAAGTGCGACGCGCCGGCGACTTCGTGTTCGTGAATGAAGCCCGCGTGCGGCTGGCACTCGACAACTACGCCGCCGTCGCCTACGTGCTCGGTCTGCTGCGCGAAGCGGGCATAGGCAGCCTGCGAGTCGTGCGGCGCGCAGAACCGCGCTGCTGGGTGGTGCTGCTCGCATTCCTGCAGGCGCCACCGCTTGAATATCCCGAAGACGCCCGGCTCGGCCAGCTGGAGCAGCGACTCGCGCAGGCCAACGTGCACGAGTTTGAGTTCGACCCGCCGACCGACGAACTCGAGACCGATGATGAGCTGGATGCGCGCGAGCGGGCGCGGCAAACGTACGTACGTTCGCTCGATGTGACGCGCGAGGTGATGAGCGCCGCACGTCTTGGCCGCAGTCCAAGTCTCAAGCGGGTCAAGCGCGCCGTGCAGGGCATCGTCGACAGCATTCTCACCGACGCGTCGTCGCTCATCGGACTGACCACGTTGCGTGAGTTCGACGAATACACGTTTGTGCACAGCGTCAACGTGTGCATTCTGTCCGTTGCCCTCGGCCGTCGCCTCGGCCTTTCGAAGCCACAGCTGCTGGATCTTGGCATTGCCGCGCTGTTGCACGATATCGGCAAGTCACGCGTGCCCACCGAGATCCTCAATAAGCGTGGCTCGCTCGATGCTCAGGAACGGGCCACCGTGCAAACGCATACCTGGCAGGGACTCCTGTCATTGTTTGCGCTGCCGATTGGCTCCGGACGTCCGTGGCGGGCCATGGTCTCGGCGCACGAGCATCACATGCGCACGGACCTGTCCGGTTATCCCGCGTGTGTGCGCCCTCGCCGCCTGAGCCTGATCAGCAAGATCATTGCCGTGGCCGACGGATTCGACGCGGCCACGACAACCCGCGTGTATCAGGACACGCCTTGGTCACCGGCTGATGTGCTGCAAGGCATGCGCGACAACGATCGACTTGGCTTTGATCCGGTCCTCGTCAAAGCGTTCGTGAATCTCACCGGGATTTATCCCGTGGGCACGGTGGTGGTGCTTGACACTTTTGAGTTGGGACTCGTGCACAGCGCGAATCCCGACGAAACCGCGCTTTCGCGCCCCATCGTTCGGCTGCTGGCCGATGCGCAGGGTAACTTGCTTCCGGACCCGCCGCTCGTTGACCTCGTGGCGCGGGACGATGCAGGTCATTATCTCCGAACGATCATCCGGACCGACGATCCCGACCGCTGGGGCATTCGCGTGTCCGATTATTTCGCCTGACCACGCCTTTGGGCCGCTGAACACGCCGTGACCGCCACTTCTGCCACACCGTCGAGCATCGACGCGCGTTTCTCCCAACTGCGCGCCGAAGGTCGGCGCGCGCTTGTCGCCTATGTGACCGCCGGTCACCCGACTCCTGTGTCCAGTGTCGCGCTCATGCGCGGCCTTGAAGCGGCTGGCGTTGATATCCTCGAAGTGGGTGTGCCGTTTTCGGATCCGCTGGCGGATGGGCCGGTCATCCAGCGCAGCTCGCAGACCGCCATCGAACACGGCATTTCGCTGGCGCGTGCGCTCGAGCTGATCACCGAAGCCAGGCTGCACATTCCGGTCGTGCTTTTTTCGTATCTGAATCCGATCATGGCGGGCGGACCGGATGTTCTCAAGCGCGCGCGTGCGGCCGGCGTCGCCGGCGTGCTGGTGACCGACATGCCCGTGGGTTCCGATCCGAAGCGCGAGGCCTGGTTCGGTGAAAGCGGACTCGATTTTGTTCGTTTGGTGGCGCCCACGACGCCATCGGAACGCATGGCGGAGATCGGGCGTCATGGGGCCGGGTTCGTGTATCTGGTTTCACGACTCGGTGTCACCGGTGAACGCGACACGCTGGCCGATGACTTGCCGGAATCGGTCGCGCGTTTGCGGGCCGCGACGTCATTGCCGATCTGCATCGGGTTTGGTATTTCCACCCCGGAACAGGCGCGCGCGGCCGCACAGTTGGGCGACGGTGTCATCGTCGGCAGCGCGATTGTACGGGCGGCCGAAGAGTCAGTTGACGCAGCGGTTGCGTTGGCCACGTCATTGCGAGCAGCGATGGACGCATGACCCCGCCGCTTCCACTCTCGACGCCGGGTGCGGTACCGCATCTGCCGACATGGGCGGTGGCGAGTGAGAAGCGGCGTGGGCACATCGCACGCGTCACTGCGTTACTCGACGCCTGGAGCGAGTCGCTGCAGCTCGACAGCGCCCAGCGACAGGCATGGCATGATGTCGGCCGCTGGCACGATGCCTTGCGGGACGCGGATGAGTCTGTGCTGCGCGCAAATGCAGACGATCCGACCCGTCCGCTCGGTATGCTTCACGGCTCTGCAGCCGCGCGCTGGCTGGTGCGCGACGGCGAGTCGCGCGGCGATGTGCTTGACGCCGTTCGATGGCACACGACCGGATCGACCCAGTGGGGAGCGCTTGGGCGCGCGTTGTACATGGCCGATTTCCTCGAACCCGGCCGACCGTTCATGCAGGCGGACCGGGCGTTTCTCGCGAATCTGGTGCCGGTGCGATTCGACGCCGTATTTCGTCAGGTCGTCCGACTTCGTCTGGAGTGGGCGCTGCGCGAAGGAAAAGGTTTTGCGTCCGAAACCGTCGCGTTGTGGGACTTGGTGCGCTGATGCGCCTTGGTCCCGGAGTTTTGATTGCTGCGCTGGCGGTCGTTGCCTTGGCCGGTGCGGCTCTGTGGTACGCGCGCAGCACCGAGGCCGGCGACGGCCGTGTTACCGACGCGCCCGTCAGCGCAGTTGAACAGGACACATCGGCGCGAGCGCCGGCAGATGTGCGCGTGCGCGTCCGCGTGTTGAACGGCACCTCGACCTCCGGGCTTGCGCGTCGGGGAACACAGCGTCTGCGCGATCACGGGTATGATGTGGTCGACTACAGCACGGCGCCGAAGCCATCCGCGGAAACACTGATCGACGTCACGGCGGCGTCACGCGAGTGGGGGGCGCGGATTGCACGCGCGCTTGGCGCCGGAGCGGTGCGCGAACAACCCGAGCCGTTACCCCACGCCGATGTCGTGGTGACGCTCGGCAGCGATTGGAAGCCGCCGCCCCAGCCGTTCCGTCCGTAGCTGTCCGCACGCGGCCGCGATATCGAGGCCGCGGCTCTTGCGGATGGCCACTTCGACGCCTCGCGCACGGATCGCGCGTGCAAAGGCACCCATGCGTGTCGTTGGTGTGGGCGTGAAGCCCAGTGATCCGCCGGGGTGCAGCGGAATGAGATTCACGAACGCACGACATTCACGCGCGAGGGTGGCCAGCATCGCCGCGTGTTCAGGGAGATCGTTCACACCGTTGAGCAGCACGTACTCAAACGTCACCCGACGGTCGAACTCTGCGGCGGCCTTGATCACATCAGCCAGTGGATACTTGATGTTCACCGGCATCAGCTGGCGGCGCAGCTCGTCGCTTGGCGCGTGAATCGAAATCGCCAATCGAAACTGTTCCTTGCGCGCCGCCAGCGCTTCGATGCCCGGCAGCACACCAACCGTACTGATCGTGATGTGCCGCGCCCCGATGCCGAGCGCACGCGGATCATTCAGCAAGGTGAGCACGCGATCCACCGCGATCCAGTTCATCATCGGCTCGCCCATCCCCATGAACACGATGTTCGTGGCGATCAGCGGCGGATCAAGCAGGCGAAGCTCGCGAACCTGGCCGGCGATTTCCGACGGCGTCAAGTTGCGCTGAAACCCCATCGCGCCCGTTGCGCAGAACGCGCACTGCAGCGCGCATCCCGCCTGCGAAGAGATGCACAGCGTGAGTCGATCGCCTTCGGGGATGGCGACCGTCTCGATGGCCTGCCCGTCAGCCAGTTGAAAGAGAAACTTCTCCGTGCCGTCGGACGAACGTTGCTGCGTCTGGAGCGGCAATCTCGGCATCAGGAAGTGCGTCGCGAGTTGCACCCGAAGAGACTTCGGCAGCTCGGTCATCTCGTCGAAGCTCGAGACCGGTCGTTGCCACAATCGCGCGAACACTTGCGATGCGCGATACGACGCCTCACCGGCTTCCGCCATGAACGCCCCCAACTCGGTCAATGCCTCGTCCGGCGCGAGGTCAAGCAGATTGACCGGCGCCGACGAGGCATCCGTCACGTTTAAAGCCAGCACGACTGCACTCACTTGCCGAAGGAACTGAAGGTGAACTGATACATCGGACCCAGACCGACGTTGGCATCCTCGCGACCCACGCCAACGGCAAATCGCGCGAGATGCAAACTGAGGGAAAAGCGGGTGCGCGTCAGCCGGACATTGGCCGTGCGAACCGTCGGGACGGAGGCGCGTGCCTCCAGCGGGCCGAGGCGCGTGCTGACGAACGGCCCGAGCTCCCGGGTCGTGCGATCACGCTGCCCTCGCGTCGCGCCTTGATACGCCAGTCCCACGCGGGCCTCGCGTTCCACACCCGATCCGATGACCCGCACGTCACCCGCGAGGCTGAGCAATGGTCGATCTTCGATCTCCCGACCGGGGCGCCACAGAAAGCTACTCACGGCGAACGTCGCATCACGCCATGCCTCCTGCCGCAGCACGAGCCCCAGATCCGCCGCCACGGCTCCCCGGACCTCCCGCTCCGCGCGCCCTTGGCGAAATCGGGCGGCCGCGCCAACGGTGAGCCAGGTCGCCAACGGCCGCGCGAGCGTCACCGAACCGACGATCGTCTCGTACGGCAGGGAGCCGAGGCTCTGCGGATCGGTCTCGGTGCGCACCAAATCCGAAACCGAGGCTCGGGCCAGCGAAAGTCCGATCGACAGTCTGTTCGGCCGTTGAACCGTGAGCCCCAGCAACTGTCCCTCTACGCCCTGCTCGGCGCCGGTGGATAGGGAAGCGACGCCAGCGCGCCAGCGCATCCCCTCCGGCAGGGCCATCATGGCCGGATTCCAAAGGCCAACGCCGCCCTCAGCCGAGAGGGCAGCTGGTGCGCCGACCGCTCCCAACGGGAAATCCCAGAGATCACGGGCGGGGACGGGCTGGGCCGCGGCGGAGGACGCGCTCAGGAGCGCCGCCCAGCCCGTTGCAAGCCCGCACAAGAGCTTGCGGTGCATGCGGTTGACCATAAGCGACACCCGTCGCGTGGGCAAGCAAATCGCTACCGCCTTTTTGCGCTTTCCGTTAGCTTCCGCATTGACGCATGCCTCCCGGGACCCTGTTGCCAGTCGCCGACCATTTTACGCTCGATCGGATTAAAGTGCCCAGCGCCGCCGCCGACAAGGATGCGGTGCTCTCCGAGTTGGTCGCGCTGGCGCTGCCGGACGGTTCGGCGCGCGCCGGTTTGCTGGCCGAGGTCCGAAAGCGTGAAGCGCAGTTCACCACCGCGTTAGGCGACGGCATTGCCTTGCCACATGCGCGAAGTGCGCACGTGCACACGCTGCAGCTTTCGGCCGTCCGTCTGAACGCGCCCGTGGCCTTCGACGCCGCGGATGGCAATCCGGTGGCGCTGGCATTCTTCGTGGCGTCACCATCAAACGCACCGGGGGCGCATCTCGAAGCCCTTCGCGAGTTCTCCCAACTCTTCAATAATCACGAGCTGATTGCCGCGCTCAAGGCCGCTCCCGATGCGGCACATTTTCTGCGGCTGCTGCAGCAGTCGGAGGCGAGCTGAGTCGCCACGATCGCGGGACGATCAGGCATCGCGAGCCGCGTGGTGTATATCATCGATAGTGTGTGGGTTCTCAAACTACACGTGCCTCTGCGGGCGCGTGCCGTCTCTTCATCTGGCGCCAAGACGCCCGGAGCGATTGCGTGACTCTGTCTGTACCCGATGTAATGGCTTCTCCGCTCGCCACGTCCATGCGTACGCACAGTTGTGGCAGTCTTGGCGCGGCCGACATCGGCGCGTCGGTGCAGCTGGGTGGCTGGGTGCATCGCAGTCGCGATCTCGGCGGGCTCGTGTTTCTCGATTTACGCGATCGAACCGGGCTTGTGCAGCTCGCCTTCGGACCGGCCTGGTCTGACGGCGACACGTTGACGCAGGCGGCAGCGGTAGGCGTTGAGTCCGTGATTCTAATAAAGGGCACGGTGGTGGCGCGGGCCGAGTCTCAGCGTAACGCCGATATGCCAACTGGCGATATCGACGTGCAGGTGACCGCGATCCGGGTGGTCGGGGCGGCGAACACCCCGGCGTTTCCGGTCGCGCCGGCGAAAGGCGACAAGCTCCCATCCGAAGAACTCCGGCTGCGGCATCGCTATCTCGACCTGCGGCGCCACGAGCTGCAGCGCAATCTGATGTTGCGCCATCGGCTGACGCAGGCCACCCGTCGGTTCCTTGATGCGCGCGGATTCCTTGAGCTCGAAACGCCGATTCTCACGAAGCCCACCCCCGAAGGCGCCCGTGACTATCTCGTCCCGAGTCGCGTGCATCCCGGCGAGTTCTATGCATTGCCCCAGTCACCACAGATCTACAAGCAGCTGTTCATGTGTGCGGGCTACGATCGGTACTTTCAAATCGCGCGCTGTTTTCGTGACGAGGACCTGCGCGCCGACCGGCAGCCCGAGTTCACACAGATCGATATCGAAGCGTCCTTCGTGACGCAGGAAGATGTGCTCGCCGTTGCGGAAGCGCTCATCGCGGACCTGTGGAGCGCTGCGGGCGTACCGGCGGAGTCGCCGTTTCCGCGCATGACCTATGCGCACGCAATGGAGCACTACGGCTGCGACCGGCCCGATCTGCGGTACGCGCTGATGCTGGACGATGTGACATCGGTCTTTGCGGCGAGTGAGCTTCCTTTTGTGCAAGCAGCGATAGCACGTGGCGAACGCGTGCGTGGCCTGCGGGTGCCAGGCGGCGCCGCACTCTCACGAAAACACACCGACGAACTTGAGGTGATTGCCAAGAGTGCCGGAGCCAGCGGTTTGCTGGTCATCAAACGCACTGTCGACGGGCTCGAGGGCAAAGTCGGCAAGTCACTCCCGCCAACAGCGGCCGACGCGCTCGCTCTCGAGGTTGGAGAGCTAGGGCTGTACGTGGCCGGTCCGGATCGGACGGCGTCGCCGGCGCTGGATCGGGTGCGCCAATCCGTCGCCCAGCGGCTCGAGCTGATTCCGTCCGACCGCCACGCGTTCGTGGTAGTCACCGACTTTCCCATGTTCGACCTCGATCCGGCAACAAGCGCTCTGGGTGCAGTCCATCATCCGTTCACTGCCCCGCATCCGGATGACGTCGCGTTGTTGGAGACGGCGCCGGAGCGTGCGCGCGCACTCGCCTATGACATTGTGTACGACGGACTCGAACTCGGGGGCGGCAGTATTCGTATCAGTGACTCCGTGCTGCAATCGCGCATCTTTGCCCTGCTCGGCATTGATGACGCCACGGCACAGGCACGTTTCGGATTTCTGCTCGAAGCACTGCGCTCGGGCGCGCCGCCACATGGTGGCATCGCCTTCGGACTTGATCGCATCACCATGTTGCTCGCGGGTGCGACATCATTGCGTGATGTGATCGCGTTCCCCAAGACGACAGCCGCACGCGCGTTGTTCGAAGGTGCGCCGTCGCCGGTGCCGACGTCGGACCTGCGCGAACTCTCGCTGCAGTTGACGTCGCGCTCGGGAGGTGACGCGTGAGCGGCACACCCACCACCGTGCGCGTCCCGATTGAAGGACTGGACCAGCTGATGCTCGCGGGCATCAACGACGCCAATCTCGTCGAACTGGCACGCGTCTCAAACACACGCGTGGCGCTCCGCGGTGACGCGCTCACGCTCACGGGCGACGCGGACGCCGTGATGCGCGGCGAATCGATTGCGCTCGGCATGGTCGGCATGGTGCGCGACGGACAGCCGCTGACGCCCGACGATGTGCTGCGCCTCAGTCTCGATCAGCGCCCCGATGATCCGGCCGCGCGTGCGGCTGGCGCATTGGTCCTCCCGGGCGCGCGCCGCGTGGTGAAGGCCAAGACGCCCGGGCAGGCCGAGTACATGAAGCACATTCTGGAACACGACATCGTGGTTGGCATCGGGCCCGCGGGCACCGGCAAGACGTATCTCGCGGTTGCCGCCGCCGTCGACGCGCTGATGCGGAAACGCGTACGGCGCATTGTGCTCGCGCGACCAGCCGTGGAAGCCGGCGAAAGCCTGGGCTTCCTGCCGGGCGACATGCAGGCCAAGGTGGATCCGTATCTGCGTCCGCTCTACGATGCACTCGACGATCTCATGCCCAGCGACCGCATTCAGAAGGCGCTTGAATCGCGCACGATCGAAGTCGCGCCGCTCGCCTTCATGCGCGGGCGCACACTCGGCGATGCGTTCGTCATTCTTGACGAAGCGCAGAATGCCACGCATTTGCAGATGAAGATGTTCCTCACGCGGCTCGGTGTGAACTCGAAGATCGTGATCACGGGCGACAAGACACAGGTCGATCTGCCGAAACGCGAAGAATCTGGCTTGATGCAGATCGAGCGTATTCTGCACGGCATCGAGGGGATCAAGTTCCACTACTTCACCGAAGCGGACGTGGTTCGTCACCGACTGGTTCGGGACATCATTCGAGCGTACAATGAGGATGCCGCGGGCGGCTGATCCTCCGGATCCGGCGCGTGAGGACGCGCCGGTGCCTTCGGCTCGCGGCGCGCTGTCTCGCCACGGGCCGGGCTTTTTGCTGGCTATCGGCTTGGCGGTGATGACGCTGTTGTTACTGCCGCCCGGCGAAGGGTTGCGCACGCCGGTTTTTGACGTCGGTAGTGTGGCCGATGTTACCGTCATCGCGCCGTTCGGTTTCCGGGTGCCACGGCCGGAAGCGGACGTGGCGCGCGAGCGTGAACGGCTGTCGAGCAGTGTGCCGCCGCTCTTCGTGTTCGATTCCACAGCGCTTGACAGCGTGCGGCATCGCGTCGCCGGTCTCGCGGCGCTACTTGATTCGATTCAGCCAATCGCGGGCGACACCGCCCGGGACGCCGCAACGCTCGCGGTGCGATCGCAGGCCGAACGCTTCGGTGTGACGTTGACGAGCGAGGAGGCCGATTGGCTTTCGTTTCCCAGTCGACGCTCGGCCGCGCTTTCGGCTGTACGGCGTACGTTTGAGCGAACGCTCCCGGATGGCGTTGCCGCCTCACGTACCCTCGACGGCGCGCCTGCGTCCGTGCGCATCCTGCGTCGCGGCGAGGAACGCACCGTGGCCACGGACGCGGTGCAGTCATGGAGTGACGTCCTGCGGGTGGCGCGAGTGCTGCACCCCGAAGCGTCCTCGGTTGTCGCCGACGGAGCGTACCAGCATTTGCTGTCGGGCTTGTTTGCGCCGTCGTTGCGCTACGACAGTGCCACAACGATCGGTCGGCGCGCCGACGCCGTCACTCGCGTGCAACCGTGGCGGTTTGAGGTGCGCAGCGGTGAAAAAATCATCGGTGCGCACGAGGTGGTGCGCGAGGAGGATCGCGCGCGTCTCGAGGCCCTGCGCAATATCACGCGGGACGGAACGGCCGCCGCAGAGCGTCGCATGCGCCTGTTGGGTACGCTGCTGCTGAACCTCGCGGTGATCGGCATTTTTGTGGTCACACTGGCTTTTTATCGTCACGAAATTTACGCGCGTCCGCGCGCGTTGGCCGTGCTCGCCGCAAATATCGCAATTGTCATGATCGGCGCGTCGATCGCACTGCGCAGCAGTGGTTCGCCAGGGGCTGTCATCCCGGTTGGCGTCGCGGCGCTGCTGATCAGCATCCTGTTCGACTCGCGCATCGCGTTGGTCTGCGCGCTCGTATTGGCGGTGCTGCTGGGCGTGCAGCCCGCCTTTCGCGGTACGCCGGTGCTCTTCTTTGTCCTCGCCGGAGGTGCCGCGGCCGCTTTCAGCGTGCGGGCGCTCGAACGTCGCACACAGTTTGTCTGGTCTATCGTCGCCGTCGCCGGCGCCTATTGCGCCGCGGCCATCATTTCCGGTCTCGCGTACGGCTGGGAGTTGGACGTGGTACTGCAGGCATCAGTATTCGGCGCCCTCAACGCCGTGCTCTCCGTGGCGCTCGCCATGGCGTTGTTGCAGCCAGCCGAAGAAGCGTGCGGGGTTGATACGTATCTCAAGTTGCTCGAGTGGTCCGACCTGAACCGGCCCTTGTTGCGACGCCTCGCGGTGGAAGCACCGGGAACGTGGGCGCACACGCTGGCCATGGCCAACCTCGTGGAGGCCGCGACACAAGCGGTGGGCGCGAACGCGCTGCTCGCTCGCGTGGGCACGTACTATCACGACATCGGCAAGCTGGAGAAGCCCGGCTACTTCGTGGAGAATCAATCGCGCGGTCGCAATCCCCACGACAAGCTCAAGCCGGCCGCCAGCGCGTCGATCATCCGCAATCATGTCCGTGAAGGGCTCGCGCTGGCCGCGCAACACAAGCTGCCGCGTTCGGTACGTGCGTTTATCGCTGAACACCATGGCACCGCGCCGATTTCGTACTTCCTGGAGAAGGCGCGTGAACGTGATGTCGGCGTGACGCAGAGTACGGAGTTCGCATATCCCGGGCCGACCCCACAGTCGATTGAAACGGCGATTTGCATGTTGGCCGATGGAGCGGAGGCGGCCACACGCGTCTTGCAGGATCCGACCGCCGCCCGGTTGCGTGAAGTGGTCGACATGATCACCCGCGCACGCATTGACGCCGGACAACTGCGGCACGCGCCGATTACGTTGCAGCAGCTCGAAACTGTGAAAGCAGAGTTCGTGCGAGTGCTGGTGGCGATGCGGCATGCGCGCATTGATTATCCCGGCCCGGACGGTGTCGCGGCGGAATCGCGTTCCGACGCCACGTTGCCAGCCTTTTCAACCTGATGCCAGCGTCCAAGCACGCCGCGGTCCACCGCACCACTCGCTCAGCCCGCGTCCCCGCGGCCGAAGCGCACGCCGTGCACGTGTCGCTTGAGGGCGAGCGCACGCCGGTCGCTGCGCGACGACTGGAGGCACTCTCCCGGTATGTGCTCGCAGGCGAGGGCGTGCCCAGGGCGATGATCAGCATCACGCTGCTTTCCACGCGCGCCATGTCCCGGCTCAATCGGGAGCATCTTGGTCATCGAGGCGCCACGGATGTGATCACCTTCGCGCTGGGTGACGACGGATCGGGCGTGCTCGTGGCGGACATTTATATCTGTCCGGACGTCGCTCGGGTGCAGGCGGCGGCATGGCACGTTGGCGTGCGGGACGAGTTGCTGCGCCTCGTGGTGCATGGCACGCTGCACGCGTGCGGTTGGGAGCATCCGGTCGACGAAGGGCGAGAAGGGTCACCCATGTGGCAACGCCAGGAGCGCCTGCTGACGCGTTGGCAACGAACTCGCGCTGCTCACGCATGAGTCTGCTCGTGTGGAGTGTCGCTGCCGTCAGCAGCGGCCTGGCGGCGGTTGCGGCGGTCGCGGACGGCGCTCTCTTGTCCGGCGTGCCAAGCCTTGCGACGCCCGACGGGGACTTTGCCGCGCGGGCGAGTGCGTCGCCTCCCATCGGTCGGGCGTTGCCGGCACGAGAGCGCGCGCATCGGGCGCTGGCCTTCCTGCGCGTATCGGCGCATGGCCTGACCGGTGGCGCAGTGGCGGTCGGGTTGTCGTTCGATTCCGGTGCCTGGCCCTTGCGTGCACTCGCGCTCGTGACCGCCGCCGCCGCCGCCGTCCTGCTCGCGGAAGCCGCGGCGCGCACGCTCGGCGATTTACTCGGTGAGACAGCGGCGCAACGGCTGGCGCCCTTCACTCGCGCCGTCGAGCGTCTGCTCTCACCGGTGGTGTACCTCGGTGGTTGGCTCGACGATGTGTTTGATTCGGTGATCACGCCGCGTAATGAGGCCGTCGACGCACGGGAGACAGCCGCAGAACAGTTTCGTCAGGTGGTGGAGGCCGAGCCCACCGTTTCACTCGTCACACGCGATTTGCTGCTCGGCGTGTTCGACTTCGGCGAAACGACCGTCAGCGATGTCATGGTCCCACGTGTGGATATGGTCGCGCTTGATCGCGACACGCCGTGGAACGAAGTGGTGGATCGTGTACGCAGTGCGCATCACTCGCGCATTCCGGTCTATGTCGATACCGTCGACGACATCGTGGGCATTCTGTACGCCAAGGATCTGCTCGGCGCTGTCATCGCCGATGAGGAGCCCGCCGGCGGCTGGCCCACACTGGTACGGGAGGCGCGCTACATCCCGTCCACCAAACGCATTGCCGACCAGCTACGTGACTTCAAGTCTTCCCGAACCCACATCGCTGTCGTGGTTGATGAGTACGGGGGAACCGAAGGCATGGTCACCATTGAGGACATTCTCGAAGAACTCGTCGGAGAAATTCGCGATGAACACGACGACGAGGAGCGACAGGTCATTGACGAGGGCGGCCTGCGGTATTGGGTGTCGGGTCGCCTGACGCTCGACGATCTGTCCGATGCGCTCGATCATGATTTCCGACGCGACGAAGTCAGCACGATTGGTGGGCTCATCTTTGAGTTGTTGGGCCGGGTCCCGCGCGCCGGTGAATCGGTGGAGATTGACGGCTTTCACGTCATTGTGGAGCGGGTGGTACGGCGCAAAGTGGAACGCGTGTTCCTGAAGCGGCTCGTGCGCCGCGACGCCGGCGACGACTCTTGATGGCATCGCACCTGGAGGGATCGTGCTGACGCGTGTCCTGATCATGCTGTGCACCACCGTGGTGGTGGCGCTCCTCACCTCGGGGGCGACGGCCGTGCGTGCCGTCAACCGGTTGTGGTTGCGCTCGTGGATCGAGCGTGACGACGAGGACGAGACCGAGCCTGCGCAGCGATTCGTCGAGCAGCCCAAGCGTCTGCTGCTGAGTGCGGGAACCGGTGTCGCGCTGGTGGTGTTTCTGGCCGGCGCCGGACTCGGCTTGCTGAACATCGGCGACTCATGGGCGCTGCTTCGCGATGCGCTCATTCTCGCGCTGCTTGTGCTCGCGTTCGGTCAGCTGCTCCCACGTGCCGTGGCCCGCCGCTGGGCGCCGCAGCTGGTGCCCGTGTTCGTCCCGATGCTCCGCGTGGTCGCCGTTGCGCTTACACCCGTGCGGGTGCTGGCCAAACGTCTCGCGCGCCTCATTGCGCGGCGTGTGGCCCCCAAAACATCGGCGCGTAATGACGCGACTGAGGCGTCGCCGCGTGAAGGGCTCGAAGAGCTGTTGCAGGATGGAACGCTCGAAGGACTCGACGCATCGGAAGAAATCGCCATCATCTCCGGCGTTGTGCAACTCAGCGGCAAGACCGCCGCGGATATCATGACCCCACGCGCGGATGTGTTCGCGCTCGACGAATCACTGCCGGAAGATGAAATGGCCCGCCGCATTGCGGCCGCCGCATTCAGCCGCGTACCGGTGTACCGCGGTTCACTCGATCATCCTGTCGGCATGTTGCACGCCTTCGACGTGTTTGTGGTTGCGGGGCAGGGCCGCCCGTTGCTGCGTCCGATCGCTGAGGCGGCGTCGAACAAACCCGCGGGCGACTTGTTGTATGAGATGTTGCGAGCGCGTCGGCAGTTGGCCATCGTGCGCGCTCCGGACGGCGCGGTCGCGGGATTGGTGACGCTCGAAGACTTGTTGGAGGAATTGGTGGGAGAGATCAGAGACGAGCATGACGAGCCGGCCTCTCGCAGTGCGGGTGATATCCGATGAGCGCCGCATCGTACAATACGGGGTATGTCGCGATTGATCGCGTGCTGACAGACTTCGACCAGAAGCGTCCCGCGGCGCTCGCGCGTGCCGTATCGATCGTGGAGAATCACCGCGCGGGGTTTGATGTGCTCGCCAGCACGCTGCATCCGCGACTTGGCCACGCACGTCGCATCGGCATCACCGGTCCACCGGGCGCCGGCAAGAGTACGATCACCGCGCACCTCGTGCGCGCGTGGCGCGATGCCGGCCTGACGGTTGGTGTGGTGGCCGTCGATCCCACCTCGCCGTTCACTGGCGGCGCGCTGCTGGGCGATCGCATCCGCATGGAAGACGTAGCACTGGACCCCGGCGTATTCATTCGCTCGATGGCCACCCGCGGTTCGCTTGGCGGTCTCGCCAGCGCGACTCGCGATGTGTGCGACGTGCTCGATGCGTTCGGTATGGACGTGGTCCTGATCGAGACGGTTGGCGTCGGGCAGAGCGAGCTTGATGTGGCGCGCACGGCCGACACCACGGTGGTCGTGCTGGTCCCGGAGTCCGGCGATTCCATCCAGACCCTCAAAGCCGGCGTCATGGAAATCGCCGACATTTTTACGGTGAACAAGGCGGACCGTCCGGGCGCCGATCGCTTGCGCAACGACCTCGAGCTGATGCTCGGACTACGTCCGGGCGCGACGTCGGCGCACGACGCACCGGCGCATCACGGCATCGACCTGCGGTCGCTGGGAGCGCCGGAGACCGAGCAACTGCGCGATGCGATGAATCCCGCCCGTGCTGCCCGCAAGGCGTCCTTGGACGACGCGGCGGCCCGCTGGACACCGCCGGTGTTGCGAACGATCGCTGCGAAAAAGGAGGGGATCGGCGAGTTGGTGGACGCCATTACGCGACACCACGGCTATCTTGACAGGAGTGGCGAGTTGCTGGCTCGGCGCCGAGAGCGCCTGCGCGAGCGGGTGCGCGAAGCTGTTGAGCTCAAGACGCGCCAACGCCTCTGGAACGATCCACACACGGTCGCGTGGCTCGAGCAGCGCCTTCCGGCCCTCGAGGCTGGTGAGCAGGCGCCGTTTCATGTCGCCGACGATCTGCTTGCGCAGAGCGGTTCATTGCTTTCCGGCACCACCATGGGGACTCCATCATGAGCATGCCCGACATCGAAGACGTCGTTCGGCAGCAGCAGGAAGAGTTGGCGCAGCTCCGTGCTGAAGTTGCCGCGTGGCGCGAGCGGTATACGCGCTCCAGCACTCGGGCAGTCGCCTACACCAACTCGGCCAGCGACGTCGCGCCGCTGTATACCGCGCTCGATCTCGAAGGGTCGGCGGGCACGGCGTTTGAGACGCCGGGCACGTGGCCGTTCACGCGAGGGATTCACGCGACCGGCTATCGCGGCAAGCTCTGGACGATGCGCCAGTTCGCCGGCTTCGGCACGGCGCGCGAGACCAACGAACGATTCAAGTTCTTGCTGGCGCAGGGCCAGACCGGATTGTCGGTGGCCTTCGATTTCCCCACGCTGATGGGCTACGACGCCGACCACGTGCGCTCCGAGGGTGAAGTCGGCAAGTGCGGCGTGTCGATCTCGTCGCTCGCCGACATGGAGACGTTGTTCGAGGGCATCCCGCTCGACCAAGTCACCACCTCGATGACGATCAACGGGCCCGCGATCATTCTCTTCTGTTTCTACGTGGCCGCGGCCGAGAAGCAGGGCGTGCCGCTCGAGAAGGTTGCCGGCACGGTGCAGAACGATATCCTGAAGGAGTACATGGCGCAGCATGCCTGGTGCTTCCCGATCGAGCCGGCGCTGCGATTGATTGTGGACATGTTCGAGTGGTGTTCAGCGAACACACCGGCGTGGAATACCATCTCCATCTCCGGCTATCACATTCGCGAAGCCGGCTCCACCGCGGCGCAGGAACTCGCGTTCACGCTGGCCGATGGCTTCACGTACGTGGAGCGCGGCATCGCGCGCGGTCTTGATGTTGACGACTTCGCCCCGCGACTGTCGTTCTTCTGGGACATTCACAACGACTTCTTCGAAGAGATTGCGAAGTTGCGCGCCGCGCGTCGCATCTGGGCGCGTCATCTGCGCGAGCGCTACGGCTCGACGAACCCACGCTCATGGGTCATGCGCTTCCACTCGCAAACGGCGGGCGTGACACTCACTGCACAGCAGCCGATGAACAATGTGGTGCGCGTGGCTTATCAAGCACTGGCGGCGGTACTTGGCGGCACGCAGTCGCTGCACACCAACAGCATGGACGAAACGCTGTCGCTGCCCACAGAAGAGGCAGTGCAGGTCGCACTGCGTACACAGCAAGTGCTCGCGTACGAAACGGGCGTACCCAATGTCGCCGATCCACTCGGCGGATCGTATTACGTCGAGGCACTGACCGACCAGCTCGAGTCCGAAGCCGAAGCGATCTTTGCGCAGATCGACGAGGCTGGTGGAGTAGTCCAGGGTCTCGAAGACGGCTGGTTCCAGAAGCGGATTGCCGAAGCCGCCGCGCGTCAGCAGTGGGAAATCGAGCAGCGCCGAAAGCTGGTGGTGGGCGTCAATGAGTTTGTCACCGATGAACCGGAGTTGTCGATTCCGTTGCTCAAGGTCGGCGCCGAAGCCGAAATCGAGCAGCGCGAGCTCATGGCCACCATGCGCGCGTCGCGAGACAGCGCTCGTGTTGCCGCAGCGCTCGAGGCGTTGCGTCAAGCCGCGCAAGGGAGTGACAACGTGGTCCCGTACATCCTCGAGTGTGCGCGGGCATACTGCACGCTGTACGAAATCCGCGCGGCGCTGGAAGACGTTTTTGGCGCGTACCGCGAACCGGTGTTCTTCTGAGTCCGGCTCCCTGGTGGGCCACCCATTTCGACGCGAAATACCTGCACGAGTACGAACCGCTTTTCACCGCCACACGTGATCGCGAAGAAGTGCGGCGACTCGTCGAGATTCTCGGCGAAGTTCCGTCGGGTGCGCGCGTGCTCGACTGTCCGTGCGGGCAGGGCCGACACGCGCATCTGCTCGCGGAAAACGGCTATCTCGTAGACGGTCTCGACTACTCCTCCGATTTGCTCGATGTCGCGAAAGCACGCGGAACCGGGCCGTCGCTGCGCTACACGCAAGGTGACATGCGCAAGCTCCCGGCGCGTTGGAGTGGTCGCTTCGATGCGGTGGTCAACCTGTTTACGTCGTTCGGATTTTTTGACAGTCCGAGCGACGACCGGCGCGTACTCGCCGAGTTCGCGCGCGTGCTCAAGCCGGGTGGATTACTCGTGTGGCATGGCGGAAGCCGCGACGGCGTAATGGCGAAGTTCCTCGCGCGCGACTGGTGGACTACTGCCGACGGCACCATGTTCGCGCAGGAACGGCGTTTCGATCCGCTCAGCGGCTTTCTTCATGTGCACGGCTCGTGGCGCGGCCCCGACGGCGAGGGGGAGCGGGAACACAAGATCCGGCTCTACTCGGCCAGTCACCTCGCGGAGCGCCTGGCCGAGGTTGGTCTCATCGTGGAACAGGCGTTCGACGGCTGGACGGAGCGTCCCTTACATCGTCGCGCTGGCGAGATGCTGCTGGTCGCACGCAAGGATACCCCCTAACTTTCAGGAATGTCACGTCCAATACGAGTTCTTGTGGCCAAGCCGGGCCTCGACGGGCACGACCGTGGCGCCAAGGTGGTGGCCGCCGCACTGCGCGATGCCGGCATGGAAGTCATCTACACCGGGCTGCATCAGACGCCTGAAATGATTGCCTCCGCGGCGATCCAGGAAGATGTCGACGTCGTCGGCCTTTCGATTCTCTCAGGCGCACACATGACGCTGTTTCCACGGGTGCATGATTTGCTCGTCGAAGCCGGCCGCGAAGACATTCTCATTACAGGCGGCGGGATCATCCCGAAAGAAGACATGTTAGCGCTCGAAGGGCGCGGCATCGGTCGTCTCTTCGGACCGGGCACCAGTACGCAGGATCTCGTGGATTTCATCCGCACGTGGTTCGCCGAAAACAGGGCGCAGGAGGCGTGAGCACGCGATTGCGGCAACTTGCTGCGGAGGTTCGCGAGCTCGAGGCGGCGCTTCGCCTCGGAGGTGGTTCGGCGCGCATTGCCAAGCAGCATGAGCAGGGCAAGCTCACGGCGCGAGAACGCGTCGCTGGCCTGTTCGACGAGGGTGCGCCGTTTCTCGAAATCGGGTTGTTGGTTGCCCACGATCGGTACGACGGACAGGCACCAGCCGCGGGTGTCATCACCGGTCTGGGCGTGGTGCACGGTCGCGAAGTGGTTGTGGTTGCGAACGACGCGACGGTGAAGGCTGGATCGTGGTGGCCCGAAACGATCACCAAGATTCTGCGCGCGCAGGAGGTGGCGATGCGCTGCCGCGTGCCGATTGTCTATCTAGTTGATTCCGCCGGCGTGAACCTTCCCTATCAGGGTGGTGTGTTCCCCGGGCAGTACGGCGCCGCGCGCATTTTTTACTACAACTCCATCATGCGTCGCTACCTGCGGATTCCGCAGTTCTCCGCCGTGATGGGGCAGTGCGTTGCCGGCGGAGCGTATCTGCCCGCGCTCAGCGATGTGATACTGATGGTGAAGGGCACGTCGTTCATGGGGCTCGGCGGACCGAATCTCGTGAAGGGTGCAATCGGACAAACGGTGGACGGCGAAACGCTCGGTGGTGCGCTGACGCATACTGAAGTCAGCGGCGTGGCGCACTACGCCGTTGATGACGATCATGCCTGCCTGGCGAAGCTGCGCGACCTGATCGCACGCTTGCCCGCACCAGCGCATCGTCCGAAGATAGTGCCCGACACGGCGCCCGCCACCGATCCGGCGTCGCTCTACGACATGCTGCCCACCGATCACCGCATGTCGTACGACATGCACGATCTGCTGCGCGCGGTGCTTGACGATGGCACGATCGACGAGTTCCAGCCAAACCTCGCCAAGGAAATGATTTGCGGTGACGCGCACATTGAAGGCATCGCCGTTGGCGTGATCGCCAATCAGCGCGGCTTGATCAAGGGACGTCCCGGCGAACGCCCGCGCTTTGGTGGCATCATTTACGCCGAAAGCGCGGAAAAGGTGGCGTTCTTCATCGATCGTTGTGATCGACAGGGATTGCCGATTGTGTTCGTACAGGACGTCAGTGGGTTCATGGTGGGGCCCGATTCAGAACACGAGGGCATCATCCGTGCCGGCGCGCGCTTCGTTGAAGCCATGGCGTGCGCGCGCGTGCCCAAGATTGTGCTCACGGTGAATCACGCCAGCGGCGCCGGCTACTATGCAATGGCCGGTCAGGGTTTCGATCCCGATTTCATTTTGTCCTGGCCAACCGGCCGTATGGCGGTGATGGAAGGTGAGGCGGCCGTCCAGGCGGTGCATGGCGCCACGTTCGAAAAAGCCAAAGCCGCCGGCGTACAACCATCGGCCGCCGTCCTCGCGTCGGCCGATGCCATGCGCGCCGACTACGATGAACAGCTCGACGCCCGCTACGCGGGCGCACGCGGGTTCATTGACGCCATCGTGTACCCTGAAGACACACGCGAGCTGCTCGCGATTGCCTTGCGCGCGAGTTTGCACAATCCGGGACCGCACCTCGGTGCGTTCGTCTTGTCTCCCATGCCGATGACTGGCGCCTGATGGCGCCGCGAGTCGTTCCCAACTGCCATGTCTGATTCCAGTCTGTCGGATCGAGTTGTACGCGTCGCCAGTGGCCAGGGGTTCTGGGGCGATTGGCTTGAAGCGCCGCGTCGTCAGGTCGAAGGTGGTCACGTGGACTACCTCATGCTCGACTACCTCGCCGAAGTGACGATGTCCATCGTACAGAAGCAGAAGGAGCGCGATCCGAGTATGGGATATGCGCGCGACTTCATCGGCGCGATGGAGAGCGTCTTCCCCGCCGTCGCCGATCGTGGTGTGAAGGTCATTGCCAACGCCGGCGGTGTGAACCCGGTCGCGTGTGCGCAGGCATTGCTCGCCGCAGCCGACAAGGCCGGCGTTCGTGGCAAACTCAAAATCGGTGTGGTCACCGGCGACGACTTGCTGCCGCGCCTCGATGCGTTGTTGGCCGCCGGTCACGAGCTCACGCACATGGAAAGCGGTGAGCCGTTGTCCAGCGTGCGTGATCGTGTGCTCGCCGCCAACGCCTACATCGGTTCTACGCCGATTGTGGAAGCGTTGGAACGTGGCGCGAATGTCGTGATCACCGGTCGCAGCACCGATACGGCGCTCACGATGGCCCCGCTGAGATACGAGTTCGGTTGGGCCGCTGACGACTGGGACAAGATGGCGTCCGGCATTGTGGCTGGCCACATTCTCGAATGCGGCGCTCAGGCGTCCGGCGGCAACTGCTTGCACGATTGGCGCAATATTCCCGACCTCGCCAACGTCGGCTATCCCATCGCCGAAGCGAGCGCCGACGGCACCTTTGTCATCACCAAGCATCCGAACACAGGCGGTCGGGTGAGTGTGCCGGGCGTGACTGAGCAACTGGTGTACGAGATGGGAGATCCACACCGCTACATCACGCCCGACGTTGTGGCCGATTTCACGTCGATCCAGCTGCAGTCCGACGGCGAGAATCGTGTGCGTGTCCACGGCATCACCGGTGGACCGGCGACGCCATTCCTCAAAGTCTCCATCGCCTATCGCGCCGGCTACAAAGCCGTCGGAACACTCGTGTATGCATGGCCCGATGCCATGGAGAAGGCGCAACTCGCCGACCGCGTGTTGCGTGAGCGCTTGCAGAATCTCGGCTTGTCGTTCGATCATATTCTCACCGAGTTCGTGGGCGTGTCGTCAACGCATGGCTCGCTGGCGGGCGAGGCCGGTGACGTGCCCGAGGTTCAGCTCCGAATCGGCGTGCGTGGTCCCGATCGCGCGGCCGTGGAACGATTCACACGCGAGTTGGCACCGCTGGTGCTCAATGGCCCGCCGAGTGTGACCGGCTTCGCTGGCGGTCGACCCAAAGTTGAAGAAATTGTGGCCTACTGGCCCGCGCTCATCGACAAGCGCGCCGTATCCACTCACGTTGACATTCTGGAGTGACGCGTATGCACGTACGTCTGCTCGATATCGCGCACGCGCGCAGCGGTGACAAAGGTGACACCGCCAACGTCGGCGTGATCGCGCTCAAACCGGAATGGTATGCCGTGCTCGACCAGTTTCTCACTGCCGATGTCGTAGAGCAGCACTACCACGGTCAACTCACCGGCCAGGTGGAGCGATTCGAGCTGCCGAATCTGGGCGCCCTGAACTTTCTGTTGCACGGCGCGCTCGACGGCGGCGGCACATTGTCGCTCAAGACCGATGCACAGGGCAAGGTCTACTCGACCTCCGTGCTGCGGCTCGTGCTCGACGTGCCCGATGACGTCGCGCGGGCGGCCGGATTGCCTCAGGCGCCAGGAGCGTAGTCAGTCGTGACTACAATGACGCGCGTCAAGCTCGGCCTCACCATCATGGCGCTGCTGTTCTTCGCCGCGGGATTGCGAACAGCGGAAGAATGGCTGCGATGGGTCGGCATCGGGCTGCTTGCGATTGCCGTGCTCTTGCGCTTCGTGGAGCGTGCACGCCGTCGCACCAACGCTTCCTGAGCCCCCCTTAGCTGTCAGGGCGCCGAACTGCTGAACGTGCGCATTTCGATGAGGCGCAGTCCACCATTTCCGGCCGCGACAAAGAGCATCGGATAGTTGGTGGCAACAAAGTTGGCGGAGAATCCATCGGGGAGTCCGAGTCGACCCACGGGCGTCAACTGTGGACGGTTGGTTTGTGCGGTGGTCTGATCGGTGGTGTGCGTGACCCACACACCGGCGCCGCCGTTCGCCGCGATGAGAAAGTCACCCGCGTGCGCCACCGCGTTCGTTACGGCGTACTCGCTCGGCAATCCGGATTGCGCTGGCCGTGCAACGCTGCCTGCCACCGTGCCGGTGACGCGCCCATTCTGTCGGAGTTGGAGCACCTGCACACCTCCGTCCGCAGCGCCCACGAATGACCAGGTCGCGCGCGAAGCAATCGACGCCTTGCCGCCAGCCATCGAGAGCCCGTCAACTTCGAACTCGCGCAGCAGCGTCATCGAGGATGGATCGTACAGACGCACTCGTCCCGGCGTGCCGCGCACAACCGCCATGACCGTGCTCCCATTCGGCGCAACCGCACGCGCGTCAGAAAACTCATCGAACATCAGTGGCCTGAGCGACGCTTCATCGAGCACCGTGACGCCACCTTCACGCTTGCTACCGGTCCCCGTGGTCAACCACAGCCTGCCGCTCGTGACTGCGATGCCGGTGACCACCTGACTCGGCAGCGGAACGCGCAGCGATTCGCTCGTGAGCAATCCGGCCTTCAGCGTAATGACTTCCAGCACCGCGTTTTCGCCCTGCTCTTGATCCTGCGAACCCGTCCCGAGATAGAGCCGACCATTCGAGACGGCGAGCGTATGAATGTCGGTGCGCAGAAAGGTGCCGTGCGACACCAGGCGAGGGGACGCGGCGTTCCGAACGTCGAAGACATCGACAGCACCCCCCGCGTCTTCCCCCGCCAGAGCATAGGCCACGTAGGCCATGCCGTCCGCAAACACCGCGTGCGTGGCTTGCAGTGAGCGCGTATCGACCACGGGCGGTAGCGCTTCAGCGTGCTCGCGGAATGACAGCTGCACATTCGGTGCGACGGAGGCACTCATGCGTGCAGAAGAGGCCGACTCGCCGGTGTGCAGTGGGAGGTCCCGACGACGCTCAAGCAGACGTGCCGCGAGCGCTTGAACGTCGTTGATCACAATCAAGCGGTGCTGCTCAATCTGGCCGCGGTTCAGCGGGGCCGCCACGTCGTTCGCGCAGCCGAGGGTGGCGACAAGCAGCGCGGACGTACCGCCAAGCGTAAGAAGGCGAGCGATGTGCATAAGGTGCCGATCAACGAGGACAAAAAGCGGGGCGTGGCCGAGGGTGACCGGCACGTTGGTCGCATCGCTCTGCGTGGTTGGGATTCGCGGATGTCTCGTTAGAAGGCAAATCATGTGCCTGATTTTGCTCGTCGGCTCGACACAAATGCGCGCTCATAAGCTCCTAAAAATCAGCGTCTTCCATTATCCGGAAAAGTGCATGTGATTTTTTCGTCGTGCTCTGGTCGATTTTCCACTTGCTGATTGCCAGAACGCTTGCAAAGTGCCCGCACCGCATACGATCGACCCGCCCCTCGCGTCAACGCGTCGGCAGCGCCTCGCCGTCCAATCCCGTGACGTTGGCGACGGATGGCGTCACCGGACTCCGGAACCCGCGACGCTCCATGCGGCCCCAGTCCGTCCGTCCGCGAAGAAACCGCCACAGTCCGCGCACGCGCCACACCACGGTCAGCTGCCGATAGCCGAACGTCTCAAGCAGCGACCATCCAATGACCAGCAGTCGATCGCGCGTGCGGCGGTAGCGAGGAAAGCTCAGCTCATCAGCCAGCAGCGCCAGCGTGACATGGATCGCGTTCAGCCCGTACGCGAGCGCGAAAAACACCAGCGCCGCCTCGCCGTGCAGGGCGCCCAACAGCACCCACATCCCGAGTGCCACCCAACCCAGCAGTTCGGTGACAGGCGCCAACAACTCGACGATGAGGAAGTAGGGCAGGCCAACCATTCCCATGGCGCCATAGCGCGGATTACCGATGAGCCGTCGGTGTCGCCACAACACATCGGCCAGTCCGCGATGCCAGCGGTCTCGCTGTCGACCCAGCACCGCCATCGTTTCCGGCACCTCCGTCCACGCCACCGCGTCTGGTACGAAGACCACCTTGTGCCGCTCGCGACGCTCATATGCTCGGCGCCGCAGTTTGATCACCAGCTCCATGTCCTCACCAACCGTATCGTGCGTGTAGCCGCCGCAGGCAATCATCGACTCGCGTTTGAACAAGCCAAACGCGCCGGAGATGATGAGCGTCCCACCAAGGCGATTCCAGCCGAGCCGACCGAACAGAAAGGCGCGCAGGTACTCCCCGACTTGCAGACCAGCGAGCGCGTTGTGCGGTGCCGCCGTTTCGACCACGCGCCCTCCGCTGACCCGCGATCCGTTGGCGACCCTGATCATTCCGCCTGTCGCAATTGTATGTGCGTCCGCGAGGAACGGCCGCGCCAGGCGAGGCAATGCATCCGCATCGACAATCGTGTCGGCATCAATCACGCACACCAGATCACCGGTGGCGAGATTCAAACCGACATTCAGCGCGTCAGCTTTTCCGCCGTTGGCCTTGTCCACCACCACGAGGTTGGGATGCGACGTCGAACGATAGAGACGATGCACCGGTTTGGTGTGCAGGCGTCTCCACACAATGGTATGCACGGGAACGAGCGCAAAGCGCTCACGTAACACCTCCAGCGTGCGGTCCGGTGAACCGTCGTTGATGACGACCAGCTCAAGATTCGCATAGTGAAGCGCCAGCAGCGCCGTCACACTCTCGGCGATCGTCGCCTCTTCATTGTACGCCGGCGCCAGAATGCTGATGCTTGGTGATACCGCGGAACCCAGCACCCAGTGACGCGCCTCACCGCGCACGCGCAGGACATGCAGACAGAGCTCCCAGAGCGAAAACGCCACGAGGGTGCCATACACCGCAATCAGTAACAGAAAATACGCGAAAATAGCCCGGTCGAACTGTGCGAAGATTGTGGAATAGAGATACGAAGGAAGAGCGCTCACGCCGCCATCCGGTGAAAGACACTCTCCGGCAGATCGAGCACTTGCGATGCCATATCCACTGCGAACGGATTCTCCGACGAACGGGCGTGACGCAGCAGCAACAGGCCCACGCTCCCAAGGCGACGCAAGGCGAGTCCTGATTCGCGGCGAACGGGAAAGCTGGCATCGCACAAGCGCTCAGCCAGCGCGGATGCCGCGCCCCAATGTGCAACCTCGCCGATCGCGCGTGCCGCCGCTTCGCGAACCGTTGCGTCATCGTCCTGCAGACACTCGAGCAACGCGACGCCGGCAGAATCTCCACCGAGCGCACCGAGGACGCCAACGGCGCGTGCGCGCACCAGCGGCTCGCGATGCCGGCTCAGGCGAAGCGCCGCCGCCAGCAGATTGGGTTGCGCGAGACCACGCGCGACGAGGAGTGCATCGGCCAGCGCAGACGGCTCTTCACGTTCAAGAAAGTTTTCGAGGGCCACGGCCGCCGGGTGACCGAGACGCAACAGGGAATCTCGAACGGTAAATCGGCAGAGACGTGCCGGATCGATCAGGTGTTCCACCAGCGCATCGATGATCCGGTGGTCGGCCCGACCCGCGGCCCAGTGCAGCACCTCGGCCCGGACGATCGGATTGGGATCGTTGAGCAGTGTGCGAAGTGCCGGACCGTGGTGATCGAGGACGCCGAGCAATCTCGCGCCAGCCAAGCGTCGCCACCAGAACGCGCTGTCGCAGGCCCGCGCCGCGCGCGCCGTGAGACCAATCGAGTTCGCGACGAGCGCCAGTCGCTCAACCGATTTACCCCGTACCGTGCGACCGAACTCCAATACCAATGCCTCGCGAACGGGAAAGGGCAGTTGCCGCAGCGTCTCGAGATCTCCACGCGCGTTGGGCGATGACGTGAGCAGCCGCGCGATCACGTCGCGAGCATGTGTCTGTTGCCGCGCGCGCCGCGTTCGCCACCACTGCGTGCCCGCGCCCCCGAGCACAACAGCGAGCATGAGGGTAACCGCCAGTCCGACTTCGACCACGAGCAGGCGTGTCCCGACCGACAGCAGCGTATGCTCGCCCATTCCTTACGCCACCAGCGCGCGTCGCACGCGCTCCGCAAGCACCGCGAGACTGAACGGCTTCGGTACGTAGTCGAACGCGCCGAGTTCGAATGCCTGCAACGTTTCGGCCTCGCTCGTGCGCTGACTCAGCATGACGACGCGGGTACGCCGCAGTGTCTGCGCGGCTGCAAGGGCCCGCAAAACAGAAAGCCCGTCCAGCGTGGACAGGTTGACGTCCATGAGCACAACGCGAGCCGCTAGCTGCGGCTTGTCTCCCGTGAGCGCGGTTGCGGCCTCCAATCCATCGCGGATCCAGTGCACACTGTAGCGACGCGCGGCCAGCGCATGCATCACCAAGGCGGCTGTGGCAGCGTCCTCGTCCACCAACAGAACGTCCACGCGGCCACGCGCCACGTCACCGTGCACGCGTGAAGCGGAGGACACGTCATCCGTGACGTGTGCTCCGGCAAGCAGGAACGAGCTATCCGCCGCCTCGTGCAACGCCGTAAGCTCAGCGGGTACGTCGGGCGCTGCGGCAATGCCCGCGCTGCAGGTCACGGTCAGCGACGTGCCGCCGAGGCCGGGTATGGAAGACGTGCGCATGGCATGCAACAACTCGAGCGCGCGTTCGCGCGCGATGATTTCATCCGCGTCGAACAGTGCAACGGCGATTTCGCCGGGGCTCCAGCGGGCGATCACATCCTCTCCGCGGAAGGCGTCACGCAGTAGTTGCGCCAGTCGCCGGAGCGCCGAGTCGGCTACCGCCTGACCGTGTCGCGAGCGCAGCTCGTCGAATCGATCGATGCGAAACAGCGTGAACGCAAACCGCTGCCCGTGCCGACGCGCCAGACGCAGCAGGCGCTCGATTTCTCGCTCTCCCTTGTTTCGGCTGGCGAGCCCGGTCACGGCATCGGTTTCGTCGCGACGACGGAGTGCACGGCTCAGGCGCAAACGATTGCTGACGCGCGCTTGAAGCAGTCGCGGATCGAGCGGCTTTCGCACGACATCATCAATGCCCGCACAATACGCCTCGCGTGCCGCGGCGCTCTCATACGACGTCACGGCGAGCATCACGGGAAGATCCCGCCAACGCGGATCAGCGCGCGTTGCCAGACTGACATCCACGCCGGAGCAGGAACCGAGATGTGCCCCGACCATCATCAACTCGGGCACGACCATTTCCAGTGTTTCCCAGATGCGAGCCGGATCGAACAGCGTGTAGACGAGATGCCCCGCGCGTTCGAGCGCGATGCGCGCGAGCTGACACGCATAGGGATCAGTGTCGACCACCAGCACGGTGCCACGTTGTACGTGCTGCGCTTCGTTGAGCGCAGCCGCACGCTGCAGCACTTCCGACGGCGACACCGGGAGCGGTAGAGGACCTACCGCACCGCACCGCGCGATCGCAATGCGTTCATCGAGTTCACCGCTGCCACCGACAACGAGCGTCGGCACACCGGTGCGAGAGAGGCGGCGGAGGCTGCCAAGCGACTGTATGGTCGTGACTCTCGGGAGCTCGATCACCACGGCCCGTGGTGTCAGTCGTCGCACCTCGTCCGGCGGCGCGTCGTACGGCAGCCAGTGAACATCCACACCGCAGGTCAATCCTTCCGCGAGATAGTGCTCGGCGCGCTCAGGCGTCTCGGTGAGCAGCACAAAACTTTCTCTCGACTCACGTACGGAGGCGTTGGGCGGTGTCGCGAATGGGCGCTCCAGTTCTGATCGGAGCGCGACAACCTGATCGGCCAGTCGCGTGGCAACGGATCGGCCGAGTGTGTAGCGAGCCGAAAATGACTGCTCCAGCGCACGAGCGAGCCGCGTTCCGGTTGGCAGGCCGAACGTTGGCATCGCACCCGCCAACGTATGCGCTTCCTGTTCTGCCTGCTCGCGAAGCGCATCGCTGAGCGTGCCGTCCACCAGCGCGAGGATCGCGCGCTCCAGCACGTCGAGACGCTGCAGGTGTCGGTCGCGCACCCTTCCAACGATCGCGTCCACGTTGCCTGAGCCGGGCGCGAAGTCACTTTCCTGAAGGACGGCGGGGGCAGGCACGAGTGGGGGCGGGGCGGGGAAGCGGAAGTCGCGGCGGGTAGGCATCATTTGCCGGGCAAAGCGTCACCACCAGTGTGATGCCGTCGCAGAAACGACGGTTTTGCGCCCGCTTCGTAACACCAGTCGCCGCACCGGTCGGCAGTTATTGCCGTCTATCCGCTACATCGGGAACCGCGAGCCTGCGCGGAACCCTTCGAAGCGATACGAAGCGGCTCGACCCGCCTCGATCGGCACCAGCCCCGCCACGCTGGATCGTTCGTATCCGAGGGAGAGCTCGCCGCCCGAGCGCCAACGATAGGCGAAGCTGGCGTCCAACCGATGTGACGGACCGGACTGCCGCACATCAGCGAGTGCAATTCGCTGTTGTCCCAGCGCCGCTTCAATACGCGGCTGCCAGCCAAACGCCGACTGCGGCGCCCAGCGTCCCAACAACTCGCCAAGATCATGTTGTCTCGGCGAGAAGTAGCCATCGGCCGCCTCGCGCGAGTGCGTGGTGCGCCAGAGGCGTACACCCGCGCTGAGCGACGCGGGAAACGCGCGCTCCACCGAGGACTGCCACTGCCGACGCGAGTTTGGCGCGCCGGTTCCCTTGATGCGGACCACATCACCGCTCGTCGTCACCACCCAGTCGGCGCCGGGGCGCAAAGCAACAGTCAGTGAGGCGGCGCTCGAGGTTAATGTGGAGCGAATCATAGGTGCCGTCTCGTCGAGTACGTCCCGGCTGATCGCCGCATGCATTGTGAGCCATCGCGCCACCTCCGATCGCATGCGCACGGCTCCCACTGCGCGGGTGCGTTCGTCCGAATCGGCTCCCGCAAGCTGCACCCCACCGGCTTCAACCAGCAGTAGCGAGCGCATACCAACCGGAAGCTGCATCGATGCCCGCAGCGCCCGCGATTCTCCCGCAGTCGCGCCCAATGCCGCCCCACGGCCGTACGCCATGATGCGTGCGGCGCGCCGACTCTCAAACGGAAGTTCGACACCCATCGTTATCGTCGTCAGCGAGTTGCCTTCGCTGTCACGACTGAGGCGCAAGATCGGCGTCACCACCGTAGCGCGCGCGGCGCGTAGTGCCGCCGACTCTGCGAGCGCGCGCGTGTGCGTGGGCGCAAGGCTCAGCGCTCGCGCAAGACTGGTCTGTGCATCATGCAGCGCTCCTCTCCAGCGCATCACCTGTGCCAACTCTACCCACAGTTCCGGGTTGAGCGAATCACGTAACGCGAGCGCACGCCACCGATCCTCACTGTGCGCCAGCTGGCCGCTCCAACTCTCGAGGCGAGCGAGTCCTTGCAACACCTCGACATCAGACGGCCAGCACTCCAACAACTGCACGTAGCGTTGCCGTGCTTCGGTGAATCGACGCGCCCAAGCCAGCGCGGTCGCCGAACCGAGCAACGCGGATCGGTCGGCGACGTCTTTCGAAAGCATCGCGTCGTAGATGGCGAGCGCATCATCGGTGCGCCCGGCTACGGCCAGTGCACGCGCTGATTCGAGCGATGTGCGGCCCGTGCTCTGCGCACGAAGCGACAAGGATTGCGACGACGGCAGCAAAAGAGCCG
>JBBRFQ010000004.1:0-52327 GCA_038224035.1 Gemmatimonadales bacterium | reverse complement strand
ATGTATCACGCCCTCGCGCTGCTCGTTGTCGCGTGGGCCGCCTCACGCTGGCCAGGCAGCCTCGTGACGGCCAGCGGTTGGCTCTTTGTTGCCGGTACGATTCTGTTTTCCGGCTCGCTCTACGCCATGACGTTTACCGGTGTACGCGCACTCGGTGCCATCACGCCAATCGGCGGCGTCTGTTTCATCGCCGGATGGCTGTGCCTCGTGGTGGTTGCCGCACGCAGCTGATTGGCAACGGGAGAACCTGGTGCCCGCCTCGAACGCGGACTTGCTGCTCTTGAACGCGACCCCGCACGACATCCCCGCGCTCAACACGTTGATCGCACGCTCGGCCCGCACGCTGAGTGCAGGCTTCTACACACCGGCCCAGATTGAATCGGCGGTCCGCTACGTCTTCCACGTCGATGCCCGGCTCGTGCACGACGGCTCGTACTTCGTCGTGCGCTCACATGATGTCATCGCCGGCTGTGGCGGCTGGAGTGCGCGCGCTGCACTCCTCAATGCATCACCAGACGATCACGGCAGTGACACACGGCCGCTCGACCCCGCTGTCCACCCGGCGCGCGTTCGCGCGATGTTCGTGGCGCCGGAGTTCGCGCGCCGTGGCATCGGACGATTGTTGCTCAACGCGTCACTCGACGGCGCCCGCGCCGCCGGATTCGCACGCGTGGAGCTGATGGCCACACTGCCCGGCGTTCCGCTCTACACCGCTTACGGGTTCGAGGAGATCGCGCGCGAGTCTGCGACGCTTCCAGACGGTGTCGAACTGCCGCTGGTTCGCATGCGACGATCCACACATCGCGCCTAACGACATCCACCGGTTGGCCGACTACCGCGCCGCACGGAAGGTGCGCAAGCGCAAACTGTTGGCGACCACACTCACCGAACTGAACGCCATGGCCGCACTCGCGAGCATGGGGCTGAGCAATAGTCCCGCAACGGGATAGAGCACGCCGGCCGCAATCGGGATCCCGACGGTGTTGTACGCGAACGCCCAGAAGAGATTTTCCTTCATGGTGCGCATCGTACGGCGCGACAACCGAATCGCATCGGCTACACCGGACAAGTCGCCGCGCATGAGCGCCAGATCGGCCGCCTCCACCGCCACGTCGGTACCGCTGCCGATGGCGATTCCAACGTCGGCCCTGGCCAGCGCCGGTGCATCGTTCACGCCATCCCCAACCATCGCGACGACGCGTCCGTCGGCCTGCAGTCGCTCGATCTCGGCCACCTTGCCCTCGGGAAGTACGCCCGACACGACATGCTCAATCCCAGCCATCCGCGCGACCGCTCTGGCTGTCGCCTCGTTATCCCCGGTCAGCATGATGACGTCGAGCCCCATGGCGCGAAGTTGCGTGACCGCATCCCGCGACGTGGCGCGCACCGGATCGGACACGCCGATCACCCCCGCCAGCGCGCCATTGAGCACGGCGTACATCGGCGTCTTCGCATCGCGCGCCAACGTGTCGGCGACGTCACTGAGCGGCGTCGGATCCACGGCCCATGACCGTACGTACGCCGCGTTTCCGACCGCGACCGCTTGTCCGTCGACGACACCGTGCACTCCAAGCCCGGTCACGCTTTCGAACGCCTCGGGTGCCACCACCGCCAAACCCCGGTCAGTCGCGTGTCGCACGATCGCATCAGCCAGCGCGTGTTCGCTTGATCCTTCGAGCGACGCCACCAGACGCAGCAGTTCGGACTCGTCAACGGCGGCCGACGGCGAGAGCACCACGTCGGTGACCGTGGGTCGTCCTTCAGTGATCGTGCCCGTTTTGTCGAGCACCACCGTGGTAACGTCACCCGCGCGTTGCAGTGCCTCGCCACCTTTGATGAGCACCCCGAGCTCGGCACCCTTGCCGGTCGCGACCATCACGGCGGTTGGCACGGCCAGCCCCATCGCGCAGGGACACGCAATGATGAGCACCGCGACCGCGGCCGCGAATCCGCGGACGAGCGCTTCGCCGGCCGCACCGCCGTTCGCGTGCAACACGACGAACCATACCGTGAACGTGGCCACCGCGAGACTCATCACCACCGGCACAAACACCGCGCTGATGCGATCAGCCAATCGCTGAATCGGCGCGCGGCTGCCCTGTGCGTCGCGCATCAAACGCACCATCTGCGCAAGCACGCTGTGCTCGCCCAGTGTGGTGGCCAGGAAACGGAAGGCACCGGTTCGGTTGATCGTGCCGCCGATCACGCGATCGCCGGCGCCCTTGGCGACCGGACGCGACTCACCCGTGAGCATACTCTCATCCACCGCGCTCTCGCCGCTCGCCACCTGCCCGTCCACCGGTACACGCTCACCCGGACGCACCAGAATCAGATCGCCGCGCTGTACGTTCTCTACCGGCACGTCCACTTCGGTGCCGGCGCGCAACACGCGCGCCGTCTTGGGCTGTAGCTGCGAGAGTGCGCGCAGTGCGGACGACGTCCGCTGCTTCGCACGCGCCTCGAAGGCATTGCCCGTGAGAATGAACGCGATGATGATGATCACCGCCTCGAAGTACACGTCTGGCATGACGCCGTAGGCGATGAACAGCTGCGGCGCGACCGTCGCGAACACCGAATAGAGAAACGCCGCACCCGTACCGACGGCGATCAGCGTGTTCATGTCGGCGGCGTGATGACGGAAGGCCGCCCAGGCCCGCGTGTAAAAATCGCGGCCCGCCCACACCATCACGCCGACGGTGAGCACGAGCAGTCCCCACGTGAGTACTGCTGACGGAATCGCGTACAACCACGGCACGAATGACTGCAAACTCGGCGTCATCCGTTCCATCGCCCATCGCATGAGTGGATCGGCCACGGTACCGTGCTGATGCTCACCCTCGAATGCACCCATCAGCGGCATGCTGACAATCATCGCGACCGCGCCCGCGATGCCGCTCACGATCGCCTTGCTCCGCAGCGCGCGGTACTCCTCTTCCATCGCGCGATCACGTGCGAGCTGTTCTTCCATCGCCGAACGATCCGCGGCGGGCAGTTCGGCCCCGTAACCTGACTGTCGAACGATCTCCACGAGTGATGCAGGAGAGATCGCCTGTGGGTCGTATGCGATCGTCGCGTTCGCCATCATCAGATTCACCGTGGCATCGCGCACACCCGCGGTCTTCTGCAGCGTGCGCTGCACGCGCGACTGACACGCCGCACACGTCATCCCCGAAACGGGCAGCACAACACTCGCCGAACTGCCCGACGGCACAATCGTGGGGTCGGGGATGGCTGTCGTCGTCATTCGGCCACCACTTTGCCACGCAGCATGCTCATGCCGCAGGTGAACTCGTAGACGCCCGGCGACTGCGGTGTGATCTCGATGGCCGTTTTGCTGAACGGTGGCAAGAATCGTCGCACGCCAAAATCCGCCAACACGACTTCCTCGGAGCAGCTGTTGGTCTCCTGCCGGTCGAACACCAATCGCACGGGCTCGCCCGCCGTCACGCGCACGATGGACGGCTGGTAGCCGCCATGCACCGTAATCGCGACTTCCGGAACTCCGCCCGACGCGCGCGTCGCGACGGCCGACGGGCGATCCGCGAGGAAAAAGTACCAGTTGATCGCCGTGATCACCGTGAGCGCTATTGCGATGGCGGCGGCGTCCACGAACGAAAACGAAGTGAACATGCGAACTCCCGAGGGAGAGGAAATACTCGAACCTTCCGAACGATACTATACCCCCTCCCCCTATGTCAATCACACACGCCGAGGGCGGGTTGGAGCATGATCTGGCCAGGCGGGTCTGTTACGTGAGGGCGCGCGGCGACCGCCGGCCGGCCGATATGGTGACGCCAGCGAGCTGGCATCAGCACCCTTCCCCGACGTCCTCGGAACGTCTACGTTTGCGCCCACGTGTATCACGCCGTTTGACGAAACACCGGTCGCGAGCACGTCATCGCCTCACGATCCCCACGCCATTGCTGATCATGCGCATTCACGCTCTGTTCGCCGTCGCCGTCACCACACTGCTCTTCATCCTCGCGGCGCCGCACACGGCGGCGGCCCAGTCCTCCGCCTCGAACAGCCTGCAACGCGAGATCGAATCACGCCTGCCCAGTGTGATGCCCAAGGTGGTCGCCTGGCGACGTGACATTCACGAACATCCGGAACTCAGCAACGAAGAAGTGCGTACCGCCGCGTTGGTGGCCGCGCATCTGACGTCGCTCGGTTTCGAAGTGCAAACGGGAATCGGCAAGACGGGTGTGGTTGGAATTCTCCGCGGCGGACGACCCGGCCCGGTGGTCGCGCTACGCGCTGACATGGACGGTCTGCCCGTCACCGAGTTGGTGGACCTGCCGTTTCGCAGTCGCGTACGAACGCAGTGGCAAGGCGCAGACGTTGGCGTGATGCACGCGTGCGGACACGACAATCATGTCGCCATCCTGATGGGTGCTGCTGAGGTCCTCGCGGGCATGAAAGCCACGCTGCCCGGCACGGTGAAGTTCATCTTTCAGCCCGCCGAAGAAGGCTTGGGCGGCGCGAAAGCCATGATCGCCGATGGGGCACTGCGGGCGCCGGAGCCGAGCGCCATTTTCGGACTGCATGTGTGGCCCACGACCGTTGGTGAAATCGGCGTGCGTGCCGGTCCGCAAATGGCCGCCGCCGGCAACTTCTCGATCATCGTGAAAGGACGGCAGACGCACGGCTCGCAACCGTGGTCCGGTGTTGATCCCATCGTCGTGTCGGCGCAGATCATTCTCGGTCTGCAGACGATTGCGAGCCGTCAGGTGAATGTGGCGTATCTGCCCAGCGTGCTCACCGTTGGTCAGATTCAGGGCGGCAATCGCAGCAACATCATCCCCGACAGTGTCGTGTTGGTTGGCACACTGCGCACCTTCGACGACGCGATGCGTCGCGACATTGCCTCGCGCATCACGCGAACCGCGCAGGACATTGCGACATCGGCCGGTGCGACCGCCATCGTGAAGATTGATGCGGGCGGACTCGTGCAAGCCAACGACACGTCGCTCACCGAGCGCATGGTGCCCACGCTGCGTCGCGCAGCCGGTGCAGGCGGATTCAGGTTCATCAACCCGATCATGGGATCGGAAGATTTTCCCGAGTTCACGCGTGACATCCCCGGTGTGTTTTTCTTCCTGGGCGTCACGCCCAAGGGGAAAGATCCCGCCGCCGCCCCGGCCAATCACTCGCCATTGTTTTTTGCAGATGAAGCCGCACTTGAGACTGGTGTGCGCGCGATGTCCGCGCTGGCCGTGGACTACCTCAGCGCGCCGGTCAGCGGCGCGCGAGGCTCGCGGTAAGGAAACTCTGCACGTCGGCTTCACTCATTTGGCGGTAGCCTGGCGTCACGTTGTCCAGCTTGCCGGCTTTCATCCACGCTTCAAGCTCATTCACCAACTCGAAGAGCTGATCGAAATCGTCCACGATGAACAGCAGTGGTTGATAGTGATCGATTTCGAAATGCTGGTTCACCACCCACTCGAGCTGGAGTGGGTATCGCTGCAGCGACGGGCTTTCGATGCTGTGCACCAACTCGCCGTAGGACGACAGCAATCCTGAGCCGTACGCCTTGATTTCACCGGGCGCCTCGCCCCGCATGAGGCCGAACTCAATGGTGAACCAGAAAAATCGCTGCAGCGCGTTCTGAATGCTGGTGAGACGGCGCAGTCGCTCCGCGCGATCGGGTTCCGCACTGACCAGTTCCGCGGCCAGATGTGCACACGCGCCGAATCGCACCAATGTTTCCGCGAACGCCGGATCGGTGTGCATGGGCACGTGTCCGGCGATGTCGTGAAAGATGTCGGGCTCGGGCAGATAGTCGAGCGAGGCACCATCACGAATCGTGATGGTGGTGGGAAACTCGCGCCGGCTCAGGCAGTCGAAAAAGTCGAACGCCGGCACGAATCCGCTTACCGCCTTGGCTTTGAAGCCGGTGCGAGGCTCCATGAAGCGGTTGACGTCTTCGAGACGCGGTACCTGCGAGGCATCGAACGACAGCGTAGCCAATCCGTCAAGAAACCGCCGGTTCGCGTAACGTGCCCAGCGCTCCTGCATGCGCGCGTACAGTCGACGCCACGTGTCGTGGTTCTCGGGCGAATACAACGCGTACGGCTGCGCGATGTACATCTCGCCATTCGCGACCGCCGCTTCGATGAACGGGGCCTTGGTGGTGGTCAGCCCTTGGCCGGCGAGCAGGTCGAGTGAGGAAACGGGCATCTTCAAGGCTGTACGGAATCAGGGTTGGCTCGCCACGGCGGTGACGCGCAAGAGAAAGGCCCGCACCGAACAACGTCGATGCGGGCCTTCAAGTTGCCCCTCTAGGGCTCGAACCTAGACTCTCCTCATCCAGAGTGAGGCGTGTTGCCAGTTACACCAAGGGGCAGCAATCCCGAATCTTATTCACCACAGGGCATCGTGGGCAACCCCTGAGTCGAGGCCGCCGGCGCGCGCGCTTAAGTGCCCGCGCCCTCGGCGAGTGCGACCGCTTCGCCAACCGCTCGCAGCAAATCCGCGGCGTTGAACGGCTTGCTCAGTACCTCGGTGACCCCTGCCGGCAACGCCCGGACCAACTCCGCGTCGGCAAATCCCGACATCAGCACAACGGGCGTGCGTGATCCCGTGGCTCGCAGCAGGCGTACGAATTCCGGCCCGGTCATGACCGGCATGCGGACATCGCTCAGCACCGCTCGCACGGTTCCACCGTTCGCGTACCACACCGTCAGCGCTTCGGCGCCGTGTGTGGCCTCGAGCACCGCAAAACCCGCCCGCTCAAGCAGGCGGCGCAGGGCGCCACGCACCGATGGCTCATCTTCCACCACCAGAATCGTTGCCGCATCACCCGAGCGGGGACGGAACAGCGCCGGATTGTCGACGGCGGCCTCCGCCAACGCGGTTGGCGCGTCCACCTGCGGAATATCGGTGCGCACCACCGTTCCCACGCCAACGGTACTTTCGACATTCACGAGGCCATCATGAGCGGACACGATTCCGTACACCACCGAAAGACCGAGACCCGAGCCCGAACCAACGGGTTTCGTGGTGAAAAACGGGTCGAACACACGGTCGAGCACGTCCGAAGGCATGCCTGAGCCGGTGTCCCCCACTTCCAACCGCGCGCTCCGCGCTTTTCCCGCGCCCGCGGCGCTCAGCCGCACGGTGACCACACCACCGCTCGGCATTGCGTCCCGGGCGTTCACGATGAGGTTGACCAGCACCTGCTCGAGCTGGCTTTGATCACCGTAGACAAACAGGCTGCTCGACAGGACATCCAGGACCAGCGGTGAGTGCGCGGGCAGCAGTCGCCGCAGCATCGATTCCGACGAGCGCACAAAGTCCGCGAGATCGAACACTGTCAGTGACGATTCACCGTGTCGACCAAATGTGAGCAACTGACGGACAAGCGACGCCGCGCGCGACGTCGTTTCCTGGGCAATCGCGAGCTCGGCGGACGCGGGAGACTCCGGCGCGAGATCCAGCGCTGCGAGGTCGAGACTCCCCCGGATCGCCGCCAGCAAATTGTTGAAGTCGTGCGCAACGCCGCCGGCCAGATGGCCGAGCGCATCGAGTTTTTGCGCACGCAACAGTTGCGAACGCAGCGCGGCTTCCCGTTCCGCGATCGCGCTCTGCTCAGTCAGGTCAAGCCAGGCGATCACCGACACCGGGCGACCCGCCAATCGGGCGAGACGAACGTGTACCTCCGTCGGTACGAGCGCCCCGTCGACGCGCTGGTGAGTCCAGCGAAAGCGATACTCACCCCGCTCGCGAGTGAGCGTATCGTTGATCTTGGCCTGCTGAGCCGATGGCGTTCCATCGGGCTGCACAGCAGGCGAAAACTCCATCGGGTGCCGACCGATCAGCTGCTCCCGATGCGTGAGCCCGAGCATTGCGAGCGCGGCCGGGTTGCAGTCGATGATGCCCGGGCCGCCGCCAATGAGCAATCCTTCGGTCGAATGATCCCACACCAGGCGGAACGTGCGCTGCGCCTCTTTAAGCGCCGTGATATCGTGGCCGGAGGCGAGCACACCGCACGGCTCACCGTTCGCATCGAGCACGCGACGAACATTCCATACGAGCGTGCGACGCGTCCCGTCGGGCAGCACCGAGTCATCCTCAAAATCCCAGGTTGGCTCGCCCCCAAGCACCTTGCGAATGTCGGCCGCGATCAATGGCTGTTGTTCGGGCGCGATGAAGGTCGCGACATAGTTCATGCCGTAGGCCTGCTCGCGCGGCACACCGTACAACACTTCAGCGGCCCGATTCCAGAACATGACGGAATGATCGGGTCGCAGCGCGAGACAAACGGCAGCAGTCGTTTCCACTGCGGCCTCAAGTAAGGCAAGTTTTTCGATGTCCGGCGGCGTCATGAGCAAAGCGACGGAAGCAGGGTGCGGAAGGTCACATCGGCGCGCCGTCCGGAGGCGACCGGGGTACACTGACTCCGTGAAGCTAATCCCATTAGAAAGACGACACTGGCATCGCAGCATCACGCCACCGGTCATCGCGATCGTAGTGGCGTGCGTGTCCGGCTGCCAGGCGGCTGTTGACGCGTATGCTGTCGATCCGGTCAGCGCGCGCACGGCCGCTTCGCAGGTGGCGACCAGCGTGCAGTATCGTTTCGATGAACCCTCGCGCGACACACGATTCGGACACGCGCGCATGCGCGTCGCACGATACGCGATGGCGCCGAGCAAAGTTGAAGGTGATACGATCTGGACGCGTCAGGTGGGCGCGACCCGAGAGCTGTCGGCGCGTGGTCGTCTCGTCAACGGTCGCTATGTGTTCACCGCGCAGCGGTCGGTCCCGATGCCCTCGTCGCTTGCGGAGTCGCGTCACGTGATCACCCTCGACACGCTCGCTGACGGCGACCGACTCTGGCGCACCGAGGTGGACCAGGCGATCGGAACGGTCACACCGCTTGCGATGCGTGCTGTGTTCAAGGCGCTGCTTCGGTCGGGCGAACGATCGGCATCGGAGATTCGCGCCGACTACCGGCGCACCATGCCGCGCACGAGCAGCGCGTTTGGCCGACTTGCCTCGCTCGATTCGGTACACACCGTGCGCATGGCTGATGGCTCGACGATCGTGAGCCTCGGCATTCAACTCAATCCCGCCGGCTTGGATCGCGAGTTTCCCGACTTCGCCAGATTCGTGCGGAAGTACCTCTCGCCATCGCGCTATCGCTATGTACTGCGTGATCCGGCGAGCATCGGTGTGCACGCCAATGACACGTGGTTTGTCGTCGAGGGACGCAACGATCTCATCACCCTGCGGTTTCGCTCGCGCAATGGCGACTTGCAGCCGCTCGATGGCCCGGCGCGAGCGATGTCCGACACGATGACACTGGATGTTGACGCGTCCGCGAAGTTTGGTCTGTTTACCGTAGGGGTTCGTGACATGCGGGCGCGTTTCGTGTTCGTCAACACGGTGGACGAAGTGGGTTGGGATCTGCGATTCAACACGCCGCCGGGGTGGGACTTGCCCCCGATCGCCGGTCGGCTGGTGCGCGGTCCGCTGAACCGGCCCTTCCGCGGGGACGGTGTCGTAGTGCGACTGACCGCCAAGCGTCTCACCAACGGCCAGACCGTGATCCATCGCCGCAGCGATGTCGCCGTTCACGAAAGCGCGCTGATGCGATGGCTCGGCAACCTTGGCTTCACCGCGATGGATGACTTTTCAGGGCGCGTGGAACTGGAGGAAGCGCGCTTCCTGTCGGAAGCGATGCGAGCCATGCGCCAGGACATCAGCTCGTCGCCAGCGCGCCCCGGTCCGTAGTGTGACATCACTGGAACTCGCGGAAACGAAAACGCCGCAGCTGAGAGGCTGCGGCGGACGCGGTGCATCCCGTCGGATGTCACCTGACGAACCCTTCGTCAAGGGTCGCGCAGGGCTGCCTCACACATCGCCATTGGAACTCTACGTCCTACCGGACGATGGCGGGCTGCCCTACATATTTTCACATCATACCCGGATGAGTGCCACGGGTTCCATGCATCGATTGTGTAACCACGAAACCAGATTATGGAGCTGAGGGGGCTCGAACCCCTGACCTCTGCAATGCGAATGCAGCGCTCTCCCAGCTGAGCTACAGCCCCGGATGGTGCAGCGCCCGAAGCGCTTACCGGCGCGGAACGCCGTCCTACGCAAAACCCGCACCGTTGGCGCGGGTCGCTCGGATATGAGCAAGCTAGTCTCCGCCTTCTTCCTGTCAAGCTGAAGACGACGACGCCTCGAATCCGTCACACACTGGGCCCAATCGTTTGATTGTCAGCCGACTCAGCGGAACCGCTCCCGTCCGCTTACCGTTGCTCAGCCAACATGATCTCCTTCCAGCACGCTCTCGATTCGGACTTCGTCCGCGACCAGCTCGTCTCGCGGACCACTGACGTCAACGGCAAACGCGCCCGACCTGAGGGAGCGTACGTGCTGTACTGGATGCAGAGCACGCAACGGGTGCACGAAAACTGGGCGCTGCGTGCAGCGATTCGTGCGGCGGACAAGGTGGGCAAGCCACTGGTGATTCATCAAGGCCTTGACCCCACCTACCCACACGCGAGCGATCGGCACACGCATCATATCCTGCACGCGGCGCGCGACACCGCCGTGCGGGCCGGGGCCGCCGGCTTCCACTATGAGTTCGTGCTGCGTCGACATCGTGCCGACGACCGACGCGTGCTGGATCGCCTGGCGGAACACGCGTACGTGGTCATCACCGACCGGTTTCCCACCGCGGGCGTGGACGCGCGCACCTGGCGTTTGGCCGAACGGATCGCCTGTCGCGTGCTGGCGGTCGACAGTGCTTGCATCGTGCCATCGGGCGTGTTTACCAAAGCGGAATGGGCGGCACGCACGATCCGCCCCAAGCTCGCCAAGTTGCGCGACCTCTCACTTGAGACCGTCGAAGAACGCGCACCGCGCCTGTCGCTGTCGGCGAACGTTCGCGCCTTGCTGCACGAGGCGTACGCCGTCGAACCGCTCGCGCTGCGCGAGATGAGCGATGACGCGATCGCACGGGAGATCGCACTGTGTGAGATCGACCACCACGTGGCCCCGGTGCACAGTGTCACACCGGGTGCGTCGGCGGCGGCCGCACGATTGCACGCGTTCGTGTCCACGCGTCTGCCCCAGTACAACGAACGGCGCAACGAAGCCGCGGACGACTTCACCAGTCACTTGTCGCCGGATTTGCACTACGGACACATTGCCGCCGCGGAAGTTGTGCGCGCCGCACTGGCGAGTGATGCACCGGCGGACGACGTGTCTGCATTCGTGGATCAGGTCATCACGTGGCGGGAGCTGTCGTACAATTGGTGCCTGCACACGCCAAACTTTGACCAGCTGGCATCGTTGCCCGACTGGATCCAGCGCACCATGCAGGCGCACGCGCACGACGAGCGGCCCGAGACGTACACGCTTGAACAACTGGACTCGGCCGAAACGCACGATCCGCTGTGGAACGCGGCGCAGCAGCAGCTGCTGCGATCAGGAATCATTCACAACTACGCGCGCATGTTGTGGGGCAAGCAGATCGTACGGTGGGCCCCCACCTACGAGGACGCACGCGCCTGGATGTTTCATCTCAACGATCGGTATGCGCTCGACGGACGGGATCCGAACAGCGTTGGCGGCATCATGTGGTGTCTCGGCCTGTGGGACCGGTCGTGGGGCAATAAACCGATCTGGGGCGGCCTGCGCCCGATGCTGACATCGCGCGCCGGCAAGAAGTTCGACGTGGGGCGCTATGTGCGTATGTGGGGTGTGGAAACGCTTCGCTGAGCGGCCTGCGTTGCACACGCGATAAGTTTCCCGCATGTCCACCTCGATCCTTCCCGGAATACTGCCGACACTCACATCGGTTGAACAGGCCGCCGCAGCGCTTGCGCACGTGTTCCCTGCGACCCCATTGCGGCACAGTACGGCGCTGAGCGAACTCATGGGGCGACCTGTCTGGCTCAAGCTCGAAGTGGAACAGTGCACGGGCTCCTTCAAAGTGCGCGGTGCGTACACGGTCCTTGATCGCATGACGGCCGATCAGCGCGCGCGCGGTGTCGTCGCCTCCAGCGCCGGCAATCATGGGCTCGGCGTCGCGTGGGCGGCGCATCACTTCGGTGCGCCGGCCATGCTCTACGTCCCGCATGATGCGCCTCAGGTGAAGAAGGACGGCATTCGTGCGCTTGGCGCCGTCGTCAACGACGAGGCGACCGACTACGATCACGCGATGGTGTTGGCCAAAGCGCACGCGGCGCACGAAGATGTGCCGTTCATCAATCCGTGTCTTGGAGAAGACCTGCTCGCGGGACAAGGCACCGTCGCGCTCGAGATTCTGGCGGAGCTGCCGAGTGTTCGCACCGTACTCGTGTGCGTGGGCGGCGGTGGACTGCTTGGTGGTGTTGGAACCGTGCTCCGGAGCGTCGCGCCGCAGGTGCGCATTGTCGGTGCGCAGAGCGTGCGTACCGCGGCCATGGCGAAATCGATGTCGGCGGGTCGTGTCGTCGAGATCGCGTCAGAGTCCACGTTGGCCGACGGACTCGCCGGACAGATTGACGACGATGCGCTGCAGATCGGACAGCACTGTCTGGATCAGATTGTGACACTTGACGAAGAGCAGATCGGCGAAACGATTGCCTGGCTGCACCGGCACGAGGGGCTCACCGTTGAGGGGGCAGGCGCCGTGACGGTGGCGGCGCTGCGCAACGCCGCACGCGCTGACGAATCGCTCGGCGCAGGGCCGATGGCAGCGATCGTCAGCGGGCGCAACATCGATGCCTCACGGCATATTGCGCTGCTCGGGCGCTGGACGGAGACGGTCTAGCGAGCGGTCGTCCGCACGGTCGGCTGGGCGATCCGCCGCTCCGTCAGCGGCGACTCGGTGCGGGATAAGGGCGCGATCCGAACCGAGCGCGCCATCATGCCCCATCGAGATCTCCACTTCCCGCTCAAGCGGCGCGGACAGCGCACGGCCATTTGCGCGCAGCGCCTGCGCTTCAGAGAGCCTGCGCAGCCGCGCGGCGCGAACAGAGGCGCTTCGCGACTCACCACCTTCGCGCCCGATCGCCGACATGTGCAGTCGATCCTGACTCACCACTTCCCCGCCCTTTCGCCCCGCCTCGCGAGCCTCGGAAGCGGACCAGACGTGCGCGGTGCCTTTGGCGTGAGCCGCGCGGCCGCCCTTCGCGGCGATTTCGCGCTGACGCTCACGGTCCATCGAGGCGAAGCCCCGCTTGCTCTTCTCGGACATACATCCCTCCTTAGCCAGCAGTGATGCCGTCTGCAGCGACGACGCCGATGCGGAGGTGGCGAATGCACGTTCCCGCCATTCTGACCTCCGTTTCACTGCTGGCATCCTATGCAAAGGTCGGGCCGCGACGCGATATATTGCCGCATGCCGTTTTCTTTGCGCTTTCTGGGCACCTCTGCGGCCCGTCCGACGATCGAACGAGGCGTCAGCGCCCTGGCGATAATTCGCGAGGGTGAGACCCTGCTTTTCGACTGTGGTGAAGGCACCCAGCGCCAAATGATGCGCTATGGTGTTTCCTTCAATCTCGACGATCTCTTCTTTACGCATACGCATGCCGACCACATCCTCGGATTAACCGGTCTCTTGCGCACAATGGCGTTACAGGGCCGGACCGAAGCGTTACGGCTGTGGGGCCCCCGTGGCGCGGCAAAGACGTTGCGTCAATGCATCACACTGGGGGGAGAACACCTCACGTACCCGGTCACTGTGACCGAGGTAGAGGCCGGCTCAACACTCCACCGAAAGGACTATGACATCGTCACTTTCCCCGTCGATCATCGCGGGTCACGATCGCTGGGATACACTGTCGCCGAGCATGACAGATTGGGCCGCTTCAACCCGGAACTAGCCAGATCCATGGGCGTACCCGAGGGCCCGCTGTGGGGAAGGCTCCACAAGGGCGAGACCGTGACGCTGTCGGATGGACGCAACATCTCGCCACAAATGCTGGTCGGCGAGGCGAGGCGTGGGCGCAAGATCGTGCTGACGGGGGACTCGCGCCCGTGCGAGGCGGTGGTCGCGGCCGCTTGGGATGCCGACGTGCTGGTGCACGAGGCCACCTTCGCCAATGACGAAGCCGAGCGAGCGCTCGAGACTGGGCATTCGACGGCCGAAGAGGCCGCCAGGGTGGCGCATGCTGGCGGTGCGCGGCGCCTGCTGCTCACCCACATCTCGGCGCGCTACTCACGAGAGACGGATTTGCTGGAGGCCGAGGCTCGCGCCGTCTTTCCAAACACGCAGGTGGCCCGGGACGGCATGGAGATTGTGCTGCCGCTGGTAGAGGAAGCGGCGGGCCCGCAGGCCGGACTGTCCGCGGAGGCTTAACCCTCCGTTCGCGCCTCCGCCTGCCGTTCTTCGAGTCGTCGACGACGACGCGCCTGCGCCGCCGCGTAGCGTCGTACTTCGTCGGGGGAGTGCGGCAACACCGGAGGCACCGGCACCGGACGTCCGTTGCGGTCAATCGCGACGAATGTGAGGTAGCAGGTGTTCGTATGCCGACGGATGCCGGAGATCAGGTCTTCCGCTTCGACACGGACACCGACTTCCATGCTGGTGGTGCCGACAAAGTTCACCGACGCGTGACAGGACACGAGCTCACCCACATGAATGGGCTCTTTGAAATCAACGCGGTCGATTGACGCGGTGACGCAGTTGGCGCGCGCATGACGGAACGCCGCCACCGCCGCCGCCTTGTCCACCATGGCCATGATGGCGCCGCCGAATACGTGGCCGAGAATATTCGCATCGTGCGGCATGATGAGTTCGCTCGAGACATGCGAACTCTCGGCAACGGGGCGCGGCGGGCGTTCGTTCATCGGCGCAGGAGACGGAAAGTGGTGTGAAGCGCGTGGCGCAGCGTGCGAACCGTTGAGCCCTCAATCTGCAACGCCACGCTGTTGTCGGTCGACGGACGGTCGAACACGTCGCGCAGGGCGGCGCGTGCGCCGGGGTCGAGCGTCCCCACATCAAGCGCGACGAACTGATACGCCGGCACTGGGACAACGGCGATGGGCCACGGCCGCGCACCGACAGAGTCAGACACCAGCGACAAGGTGAGGAGCGTGCGCGCCGAATCGACACGACCGACCACGCGGTACCGGTCGTGCGTCCATCCCATCGTCAACGAGTCTGTTGACCACTCGGGGACGGTGGGCCGTACAGCGCTCCACCAGAATGGCTGTTCGACGATCGGAATCGGTGGGAGCAGCAGTTCCAGCGCCTCACCTTCCGCACTTGTTCCCGGCACATGAAACAGGATCGCCGGTTGCCGCGCGACGTCGGTGATCGAGAAGGAAGCCGCATCGAAGGCGAAGGTGTGCAAGGTACTGCGGGCACGTGCCGAGCGGTCATCGGTGGCGTCTCGTACCACGGCGAGCATGGTATCGAGGGACGCACGTCCGATACCGGTGATTCGTTCCGCTTCTATGCGAGACACCAGCGAATCGAGTTCGGCGCGCGCGCCGCTTCTGATATCCGACACGCCACGACGTCGTTGGTGTGTGTGGCTGGGCGCGTTCTCGAGATCGATATCGAGCGCGTGCGCCCAGCTGACCCATCGACCATGCACGTCGATCACTTCCAGAAAATCCGCGGCAGACGACGTCGGCTCCGGTGCGTCTTCCTCCTCGGGATTGATGGGTTCTTCACCGGGGCGTTCGGACAACCAGAAGCGCATCGCGTCCGCCACGGCCTCGTCCGCATACAGCAACACCGAATCCGTGCTGCCGAGTGCCTGACCGTACAACCGCTCGCGCACAAACTCGGCGTCGAGATAGTCGCGGCTGTCTTCGACAATGCGCAGTTCGAAAAACTGATTGTCGGAGCGCGTCAACAACAGCGATGCGCTGCGCACGCGCAATCCCTCCGGACTGCTCCGCACCCAGTAGGTGGAATCCCCGGCCGCCACCAGAAACTCGGCGACCGGAGGCACGGCCGGTGTCACCGCGCGATCAGTACACGCGCCGAGGCCCGCCATCAGCATCACTGTCGATATGGCCAGCGAGCGCACTCTCACACTGACTCGGCGAGCAAGTTGCGCAGTGCGTCGAGCAATCCTTCACTCGTGAACGGTTTGGCCAGCAAGCGACGCGGTTCATCCACACCGTCGAGCAACCCGGGCTCGTCTCCGGCGTAGGCCGACATGAAGAGGACCGGCAGATCGTGATCGAGCAGGCGCAATTCGCGGGCCAAATCGCGTCCACCCATTACGGGCATGACGACGTCGGTGATGACCGCCCGGATATGCGCGCGTTCGGCGTGCCAGAGGCGGAGCGCGGCCTCGCCGTCGCGCGCTTCGCGCACGGCAAAGCCCTGACCGAGCAACATGCGACGCACGACAGACCGCACGGCGGTTTCGTCCTCGACCAGCAGCACCGTGGCGCGGCGTAAGCTGGCGGCTTCGGCATCAACCGGCAGATACAGGAACGCACGCGTGCCATACGAGAGCGCACTGTCGAGCCACAACGCGCCACGGAATTGACGGACCAACTCGAGCACGCCCGCCAAACCGCGTGTTTCACCGGGCTGCGCCCCGATCGCGGCGACGCGGGCGCTCTCGTCCATTCCGCGTCCCGTATCCTGCACGGTCACGCGCATGTAGCGACCGGGTGCGAGCGGTGGAACAGGGCCGAGCTCGGCCCCCGCGGCTTCGACATGCTCCGTGCGAATCGTCAGCGTACCGCCTGTCGGCATGGCCGTCATGGCATTCGCGATGAGCGCCAGCATCGCGTGGCGAAGCGAGCGTGCGTGTACGGCCACATCCCCGGCGACGAGCGCCAGCTCACAGCGCACGGCGATGAACGTACCGCACTGCGCTCTGATGGCCGGCAGTTCCTCGCGCAGCAGCGCGTGTAGATCCGTGGGTTCGTTCACGACCGGAGATCGTGCAGCGCCGCGAGCAATCGGTCGATCTCGCGATCGGTGGTGTACGCCATGCACCCGATACGCAGCAAGCCTTCGTCTTGCACACCCAACCGCCGGGCAACGGTACTCGCGTAGAAATCGCCGTTCGAGGCGAAGAGGCCACGCTCGGCGAGCGCGCGTGCCGCAGCATCGGAGCCGCCTCGCACTTTCATGCTCACGGTGGCCGTACGCGAACTGCCTGGCAACGGCCCCACAGGCGTCACCCATGGCATGCGGCCAATGCCATCCCATAGCTGCGCGACCAACTGCTCACCACGGTGATGCAGCGCATCGAAAGTGGCGGCGATGCGCTGACGACGCGAGCCAATCTCGGCGGCGGCAAGCGACGCGATGAAATCCACCGCCGCCGCCGCGCCCACGATGCCTTCGTGATTCTGCGTACCGGTTTCGAGGCGCTCCGACCCGACATTGGGTGACGGTTCGAGCCGGGGCACATCGAGTGCAGCGATGCGCTCGGCCTTTCCGTAGAGGACACCGATATGCGGTCCGTAAAATTTGTACGCCGAACAGGCCAGAAAATCACAGTCAATCGCGCGCACATCGACCAGGTGATGCGGCGCGTAGTGCACCGCGTCCACCACGGTGATGGCGCCCGTCTGCTTCGCCATCGCGATCAACGAGCGCACGTCGCTGATCGTACCGAGCGCGTTCGACGCTGCGCCGATCGCGACCACGCGGGTGCGCGGCGATAACGCCCGCGCGTAGGCGTCGAAGTCGAGGTGTGACGTGTGCAGGTCGAGCGGAATCCACTTGAGCACCGCACCGCGCTCCTGCGCCAGCGCCTGCCACGGCGCGATGTTGGCGTGATGATCGAGCTCCGTCACAATGATCTCGTCGCCGCGCTCCAGCGTACGCCCGATTGCGCGCGCCACGTGAAACATCAGCGTGGTCATGTTCGCACCAAAAGCGATTTCGTCCGCGCTGGCACCGAGGAACTCCGCCAGCGTCGTGCGGGACGCGGCGATCAACGCATCGGTCTCTTCGCTCGTGGGATAGAGCCAGTGCGTATTGGCGTTGTGATGAAAGAGATAGTCCGTCATCGCGTGGGCCACGCTGCGTGGCACCTGCGTGCCACCCGGCCCGTCGAAATAGGCGACGACCTGATCGCCGAGACGGCGCTCAAGGGCGGGAAAGTGCGAACGGATGGTGTGCGTGTCGGCGATTGTATGCGTGGACATGAAACCGGTCAAGAGGAACGTGAGTCCGTCGGCAGCGCGCCGGCGCGCAGCGCCACGCCCGCCAGCCGTTCGACGACGCGCACGACTTCGACATGATCGGCGTCTTCGCCGAGCTCGATGTGTGCCAGCCGCCACAGTTCGGCCGTGAGTTGCAGCAACGGTGAGGGTACGCGTTGGGCGCGCGCGAGGTCGGCCGCGATGCCCACATCCTTATCGAGAAGCGCTGCACGAAACGTACGCGGGAAAGCACCGGTCAGCACGCGATCGGGGAAGAGATTCTCCGTCGCATTGCTGCGTCCACTCGACGCATTGATGACCTCGAGCGCGAGATCGGGGCGGACACCGGCGCTGGCGAGGGCCGCGAGTCCTTCGGCGGCGCCCCAGAGGTTCATGGCCAGCAGTGCGTTGTTGACCGCTTTGAGGGCGTGCCCCGCGCCGACCGGACCGGCATGGACAATGCGCTTGCCAAAGGTGTCGAGCAGCGGACGTACGCGCGCAATCGCCTCGGCATCGCCGCCGCACATCACGGTCAGTGCGCCGGCTTCCGCGCCGCTCACACCGCCGGAGACGGGCGCATCGACGAAGTGCACGCCGCGCTCCGCGAGGCGCGCCGCTGTCGCCCGTGAAGTCGCCGGATCGCCTGACGTACAATCGAGCAGCGTACTGCCCGGTGCGAGCGACGCGAGTAATCCTTCCGGACCATCCAGCAGCGCGGCGACTTCACGAGACGTCGGCAGACACGTGATGACGACGTCGCGACCGGCTGCCGCCGCCGAAGGGGTGGACGCGAGGCGCGCGCCGTGCGCGCTCACGAAGGACGCCGCGCGCGCGCCGGTACGGTTCCAGACGACCAGATCGAACGGTCCGTCGGCGAGATGACGTGCCATGGGAGTCCCGATGGCACCGAGTCCGAGAAAGGCGGTTCGTAACATATGCCTGATAGATAATGCGTTGGTGCGCGGGGCATCGGCGCGCGCGAATCCCGCGCCGCTTCACCCTGTGCTGGCCACGGAGTAACTTGCCCCCGCCAGCGACCGCGTTGCATGGATCCGTCGGATCTGGCGTTCCCGTTCACGTCTTCCTTTACTCGACGCTCGCCGCGCGGCGGTTGTCAGGCGGGCCGGTCCTCTCGGACTTCGCTCTGCCTGCCGGGCCGCGGGGGAGGGGCTCCCAATGACGCCACCCCCGACGAATCCAGACCGGCCGCTGGCGGCCCTGCTGATGCCGGACCTGCTCGAGATGCTCGAGGAGGCCCCGGAGAGCATCGGGCCCCAAACCGAAGAGCTGCATCCGGCCGACCTCGCCGACATCGCGGAGCTGATGCCGGTGGATCGCGTCGCGGCACTACTGGCCGCGCTGCCGAAAGAACGCGCCGCCGACGTGCTCGAATACCTCGACGAAGAGCTGCGCACCGAGGTGCTGGAAACGCTCTCCGCGCGCGATGCGGCAACGCTCGTCGAGGAGATGACGCCGGACGAACGCGCCGATGTGCTCGACGGACTCGACGAAGCAACGGCGGACGAGATTCTCTCGGAGCTCACGCCCGCCGCCGCGGCTGAAACAGAACGGTTGCTGGCGTACGATCCCTACACCGCGGGCGGTCTGATGACCACCGAGTTTGTATCGGTGGCGGAAGCGCTCACGGTCGAAGAGGCGTTGCGCGCCGTGCGCGCCATGGCGCGCGCCGGTCGTAAGGAAGCGATGTATACGGTGTATACCACCGATCTGGCGGGTCGGCTGCGCGGTGTGTTGTCGTTGCGCGAGCTGCTCGCGGCGCCGGAGGGCGCGCGGCTCGCGGATCTTGCCTGGAGCGAAGTCGTCAGCGTGGGTCCGCACACGCCGCAGGAAGAGGTCTCAAACATCACGTCGAACTACGATCTCGTCGCGTTGCCCGTTGTCGACGATCAGCGACGCGTGCTCGGCGTGGTCACCGTCGACGACGTCATCGACGTCATTCAGGAGGAGCAAACTGAAGACGCACAGAAAGTCGGCGGTATGGAGGCGCTCGATGAGCCGTACATGACGATTGGTCTCTTCGATATGCTGAAGAAGCGCGGAGGATGGTTGGCGGTGCTGTTTGTGGGTGAGCTCTTTACCGCGTCGGCGATCCATCACTATCAGGGCGCGCTCGACCAACTACTCATTCTTTCCACTTTCATTCCGCTCATCATTGCGTCCGGTGGCAACAGCGGCTCACAGGCCACCTCGCTGATCATTCGCGCCATGGCACTGGGCGAAGTCACGCTCAAGGATTGGTGGCGCGTCGCGCGACGCGAACTGCCAACCGGATTCTCACTCGGCTTGTTGCTCGGCGCGATGGGCTTTGTGCGCATTCTTGTGTGGCAGGCAATGGCCGATGGCACATGGCAAATCGGCGACCTCGCACTGGGGCACGACTATGCCGGACTCGCTGTGCCAATTGCGCTCACGGTGTCTGTCGCACTGGTTGGCGTGGTCACGTTCGGCTCACTCGTGGGGTCGATGTTGCCGTTCGTGCTGCGTCGACTCGGCGCCGATCCGGCGAGTGCCTCGGCGCCGTTCGTCGCCACGCTGGTCGATGTCAGCGGCATCATCATTTACTTCGTCGCCGCCTCGCTGTTTCTCGGCCGCGTGCTCAACTGACGACCGCCTCGTCGGCTGACACGGCCGTGCCACCGCCGACACCAGCATCGTCCGGTGCGTTACGGTCGACACTGTGGATTCTGCTCAGCGCGTGCTGTTTTGGTTCTGTGCCGCCGCTCACGGTGCTCGCCACGAACGACGGTGCGTCGTTGCCATCGGTGCAGCTCTGGCGGTACGCCACGTCCGCGCTGGTGCTCGGCTTATTGGCCTACCGGGCGCGGCAGACCGATGCGACGTTACATGCCTCGCCCTCGCCGTGGCGCCGCCCCGACATCACGCTGCTCGGCGGTGGCGCTCAGTTTCTGGTCGCCGCACTGAGTCTCTCCGCGCTTCGCTGGTTGCCGGCCGCGACGGTGGGATTCCTCTTTTACACCTATCCGGCGTGGGTCACGTTGCTGAGTGCGCTGCGAGGCCTCGAAGTCGTGTCCCGTGCACGGGTGATGGCGCTGGTGCTGGCGCTCGCCGGCGTAGCGGGGATGGTTGGAACGCCCGGAGGTGCGGCTCTCCCGCCCGTGGGCATCGCGCTCGCGCTCGCCGCTGCACTCGTGTACGCCGTGTATATCCCGGCAATGAGTGTGCGACAGCGTGGCCTGACTCCGCTGGGAACGGCGCACGCCGTCGCGCTGGGCGGCACGCTTTGGTTTGTCGCGTGGAGCGCCGTATCGGGCGTGCTCTTTGAGGTGCCTTCGGCGCGCGTTGTCGCGCTCGGTGTGGCAATGGGCATCCTCACGGCGCTGGCATTTCTTGGGTTTCTCAGTGGCCTGGCCGGACTCGGACCGGTGCGAGCAGCCATCATGAGCACCATTGAGCCTGTCTGGACGGCCGTGCTCGGGGTGTTGCTGCTGGGGCAGCCGCTGGGCTTGGGCACGCTCTTCGGCGGCGGTGGAATTCTGGCGGCCGTGATTCTGCTGCAGCGCGCACCGAAAGGGGCGACGGGACGCGTGACCAGCACGTAGCGAAGCGCCGTGAACGTCTCGTGACGAAACGCGCCGCAAGGGTGACCCACCACGCGCTAGATTCGTCTGCGTAGGCGGCCCCGTGCGGCCGAACTCCCCTGCAGAGGAAACACATGGCAACACATCTGGTGACCGGCGCGGCCGGTTTCATCGGTTTTCATACGAGCCGGCGACTGCTCGAGCGCGGCGACGCGGTGGTCGGGCTCGACAGCGTCAACGATTACTACGACGTCACGCTGAAAGAAGCGCGGCTCGCCATGCTGGCAACGTTTCCCGGGTTCCGGCTGGAGCGCGTGAAGCTTGAAGATCGCGCCGGCGTGGAACGGGTGTTCGCCGAGGGCAAGTTTGAGCGGGTGATCAACCTCGCTGCGCAGGCCGGCGTGCGCTATTCACTGACGCACCCGCATGCCTACATCGACAGCAACCTCGTCGGGTTCCTGCACATCCTTGAGGGCTGTCGGCATCACGGCGTGCAGCATCTCACGTACGCCTCATCGTCGAGTGTGTACGGCGCGAATACGGCGATGCCGTTCTCAGTGCATCAAAACGTCGACCATCCCGTGTCACTGTACGCGGCCACGAAAAAGGCCAACGAGCTCATGGCGCATACGTACAGTCACCTGTACGGATTGCCCACCACGGGGTTGCGCTTTTTTACGGTGTACGGACCGTGGGGTCGTCCCGATATGGCGTTGTTTTTGTTCACCAAGGCCATTCTCGAGGGCCAGCCGATCGACGTGTTCAATCACGGGAAGATGCAGCGTGACTTCACGTACATTGATGACATCGTGGAGGGCGTGATTCGCACGTCGGATCACACGGCGCAGCCGAACAGCGAGTGGGATTCGAATGCACCGGATCCGGCCACCAGTCGCGCGCCGTATCGGCTGTACAACATCGGCAACAACAATCCCGTGGAGCTGATGGAACTGATCGCCACGCTTGAGCGATCGCTCGGTCGTACGGCCGAGAAGAACCTGCTGCCGATGCAGCCCGGGGATGTGCCGGCCACGTACGCCGATGTCGAAGCGCTGGTGCAGGATGTCGGATTCGCGCCAAAGACCGCGATCGCCGACGGCGTGCACGCGTTCGTGCAGTGGTACCGCTCGTACTACAACATCGGAGACTGAGTCGTGCGCATTGCGATGATCGGTACAGGGTACGTTGGGTTGGTGTCGGGCGCATGCTTCGCGGAATTTGGTCCCACGGTGACCTGCGTCGATGTGGATGCAGAGAAGGTCGAGCGCTTGCGTCGCGGTGAGATCCCGATTTACGAGGCTGGGCTCGAAGAACTGGTCAACAAGGGACTGAGCGCCGGCCGTTTGTCGTTCACCACGGAATTGGAGGAAGCCGTACGCGACGCCGACGCCGTCTTCATCGCGGTGGGTACGCCGAGTCGCCGCGGCGACGGGCACGCGGATTTGCGATTCGTCGAAGCGGCGGCGGTGGAGATCGCGAAGGCGCTGACGGGATACACCGTGGTCGTCACCAAGAGCACCGTGCCGGTGGGGACGTGCCGCAAAGTGGCGCAGATTATCCGGGATGCCGCACCGCAGGCGGACTTTGATGTCGTCTCCAATCCGGAGTTCTTGCGAGAGGGCTCGGCGATCGGCGACTTCATGCGCCCCGATCGCGTGTTAATTGGCGCCGAATCGGAACGTGCCCGTGCGGTGATGAAGCAGCTGTATCGCCCACTCTACCTCAACGAAACGCCCATCGTGATGACGACGCTCGAGACGTCGGAACTCACGAAGTATGCGGCCAATGCATTCCTGGCCACCAAGATCACGTTCATCAACGAGATGGCCGAGTTGTGTGAAAAGGTCGGAGCGAACGTACAAGATGTCGCGCGTGGCATGGGACTCGATGGTCGCATCGGCAAAAAGTTTCTGCACGCGGGTCCGGGCTACGGTGGTTCCTGCTTTCCGAAGGACACGATCGCACTGGCGCGCACGGCGCAGGAGTACGGCGCACCGGCTCGCATTGTCGAGACGGTAATTCAGGTGAATGAGACGCGCAAAGGCGCGATGGCCTCACGCGTGCTGAAAGCGTGCGGCGGGTACGTGCGCGGAAAGACGGTGGGCGTGCTCGGCGTGGCCTTCAAGCCCAACACCGACGATATGCGTGATGCGCCGGCGCTGTCGATCGTGCCCGCGCTTCAGGATGCCGGCGCAACCATTCGCGCCTACGATCCGGCCGCGATGCATGAAGCCGCATCGATGTTGCCCGGCGTACAGTGGTGCGACGATCCGTACGAGGTCGCGGCCGGCGCGGATGTGCTGGTCCTCATCACGGAGTGGAACGAGTTCCGCGCACTGGATCTGGAGCGCGTTGGCCAGGTCATGCGCGCGCGCGTGCTGGTGGACCTGCGCAATGTGTATCCACCGGACGAAGCGGTCGCGGCGGGGTTCGCATATACCGGTATCGGTCGCGGCGCGGCGCCGTCCTGAGCGTTCGCGATCAGCCGTGGCCGCGCTTTTTGTTGCCGGTGTAGACGACGGCGCCATATCCCACGACAAACACGGTCGCAAACGCAAACCACTGCACTGCGTAGCTCTTGTGCGGCCCTTCATCCATGGTGGGCAGCGGAAAGCGTGCTGGTGTGACTCCGCCCGTTGTTTCGTAACCACCGACGGTATCGCCGAACTGATAGACGAGCATGGAGGCCACTGGAACGCCCCATTCGGCGGCCAGCGTATCTCGCTCAAGCCATCGGAACGCGCGTGCATCGGACTGCATGCGCGGCGCGCCGGCAGCCGGGCGCTGGAACGCGTCGAGTCGACCGTCTACGTGCAGCGTGTCTGCCTCCCGCCACCGCGCAAGGTCTACTGTTCGGCCGTTGGCCGAATACACCCAGCCACGCACGAACGCCACGACCGTATCGGAGTCACGTAAACGCAGCGGCGTGACGATCCAGACACCGGGAGAGCCACCGCGCGTGCGCGCCGCCAGTACGACCTCGCGCGTATAGTCGGCCACGCCGACCCCCGAAACACGACGCCAGCGCGCGTCCGCCGTGTCGCGCGCGAGCGCTTCCTTCAACGGCTCGGCCCCGCTATCGAATCGTGACGAGACCTGCGCGTTGTACGCTCGTCGTTCTTCGAGGCGGCTCAATTGCCAGATGCCCAGGCGCACGCACACGGCCGCGGCGATCACCGCGACCACGCCAAACAGCACGGTGCTGACCGCGCGCCCAACCCGATCTCTCATCCGTCGCGCTCCGAGTCGCGCGTTGGACGCTGACGCGGCTTCGACCCTTTCTTGTCTTCCCGCGGCTTCTCCGGCTGGATGCTCTCCGCGTCCTTCTTTTGTACACGCTTCTTCTCGTTCGCCGTCTGGGTGGACTTGCCGGCGCGACGTTTTGGCAACCGATCGCTGAGCAGTTCATTCGGAACGGCGATCTGCACACCGGCCGGGAGCTGCTCGACCGACTGCACCGTCTCCGCGCCTTCGACCGTCCCCGCTTCGGGAAGCAGCACGATCGCGGACAGCGGAGGAAGCGTCAGCAACATGGATTGTTCGAACCCGTGGTACGGCTGATCCTCGGTCACCACCACGTCCTCATGCTCAAAATTGCTGCCACCGAAATTAACGTCGTCACTCGACAGCGCATAGCGGTAAGCGCCTCGCGCCGGTGCGCCGATGCGATATCGCTCGCGCGGTACCGGCGTCAGGTTGAGCAACACCACCGCATGTTGATTGCCGTCACGCCGCACAAACGAAATGATACTCTGTTCACGATCCCCCACATCCACCCACGAAAAGCCGGACGGCTCGTGATCGCGACGCCAGAAGCAGGAGTGTTCGCGATACAAACGACCAAGCTGTTCCATGAACGACATCAAACCCACGCGCCTCGGGTCCTGCAACAGGTGCCACTCGAGGCTGGCATCGTGATTCCACTCCCGATGCGGCGCGAGTTCCGTGCCCATGAAGAACAGCGACTTGCCCGGTCGCAGTACGGAGTAAGCGATGAGCGTCCGCAGGTTTGCGAACTTCTTCCACATGTCGCCCGGCATCTTTTCCAGCAACGACCGCTTGAGATGCACCACTTCGTCGTGCGACAGCGGATTCACAAAGCGCTCGCTGTACTCGTACATCATCGCGAACGTGAGCTGGTTGTGCGCGCCGTGCCGGAAGAGCGGATCGACTCGGAAATAATCCAGCGTGTCGTGCATCCATCCCATGTTCCACTTGAAGGTGAAGCCCAGTCCACCGTCAGCAATGGGATGCGTGACGCGCGGCCACGTGGTGCTCTCCTCGGCGATCGTCACGACACCGGGATGCAGCGTCCGTACCGTGTGATTGAGCTGCCGGAGAAAGCTCACCGCCTCCAGATTCTCGCGCCCGCCCAGACGGTTGCGCATCCACTGACCGGCCTCACGCCCATAGTCCAGATACAGCATTGATGCCACAGCGTCCACCCGGATACCATCGAGGTGAAACTCCTCAATCCAGTAGAGCGCATTGGCCAGCAGGAAGTTGCGGACTTCGTTACGACCGTAGTTGAAAATCAGCGTGCCCCATTCCGGATGTTCCGCCAACCGCGGATCTTCGTGTTCGTAGCAGGCAGTGCCGTCAAAACGACGCAGCGCGAAATCGTCTTTGGGGAAATGCGCCGGCACCCAATCGAGCAGCACCCCAATGCCCGCCTGATGCAGCGTATCCACGAAAAAGCGGAAATCATCAGGTGAGCCGTAGCGCGAGGTCGGCGCGTAATAGCCGCTTACCTGATAGCCCCACGAGCCACCGTACGGATGTTCCTGTACGGGCATCAGTTCCACGTGCGTGAAGCCGAGCCGCGCGCAGTGTTCGGCCAGCAGCGGCGCAATCTCGCGATACGTGAGCGACCGATTGTTCTCTTCGGCAACGCGCCGCCACGAGCCGAGATGCACTTCGTACACCAGCATCGGCTCGCGCACCGGATTCTGCGCCGCGCGCGTCGCCAGCCACGCGCCATCGTGCCAACGATATCCATCACGCGCGGTCACGATGGACGCGTTGCCCGGTTGCTGCTCCATGTGCAGGCCGAGCGGATCGGTCTTCACACGCCACGGTCCCGACATCGGTCGCACCTCAAACTTGTACTTCGCGCCCTCCCGGACACCCGGAATGAACAGCTCCCAGATGCCGCCGTCGCTCAGGCGCCGCATCGGATGCATCGCACCTTTCCAACCATTGAACTCGCCGATCACACTGACTCCACGCGCGTTGGGCGCCCACACGGCAAACGCGGTGCCGCGCACACCGTGTATCACGCGCAGCTGCGCGCCGAGCACTTCCCACAATCGCAGATGCGTGCCTTCACCAATCAGGTGAAGATCGACCTCGCCGAGCGTGGGAGCGAAGCGATAGGGATCGTGCGCCATCACTTCGTCGCCACTCGCAAAGCGCATGCGCACTGTGTAGGCGTCCTTCTCCCGTGCCCCGGGCACAAAACAGTGCAGCAATCCGGAGGTAGCGGGCGACATTGCATGTGCGGTGCCGTCATCACGAACCACCCACGCGGCGACGGCATCGTGCGCGAGCGTCCGGATGATCACGCCGCGCTCGCCGTCGCGCTGTGCCGCGTGCGGCCCGAGAATCGCGTGGGGTTGCTGATGCGTTCCGGCGAGGAGCTGATGTGCAGCGTCAGCCGATACATCGATCGGCGCGAGCGGAGCTTTCGACTGTCGGGGCATACCGAACGATAGCACCCGGCGCTCACGGCGCCTATGCAACCGCAGAGCGGGGAACTGTTCGCTCAGCGATAGGTCTCAAAGAATCCGGTACCACTCGCTTCATAGCGGACCCCACGAACGCGCATGGTGATCCGTACGCGACCCTGCATCTGCACGAAGTACGGGCGGGTCAGTTGACGGGAGAGTACCGATTCTCCCCGGTCTACGAGTCCTTGCCGCGTATCGGTGGCCACCGCGTCGTCCACGACCAGCTCCACGCGCAGCGAGTCATCGCCTCGGACATCTTCGAGCACTCCGCGCGACGGCACGCGAACTGTTTGGCCACCGACCGTCACCATTCGGCCATCATCGTACTCTATCGAGCGGGGCCGAAAGAGTGAGACAAACCCAAGCGAGTCGGTGACGTACACAAAAAGCGGAGCCGTGGATTCCAGGGAGTCCGGCGGCTGCACGCGACCGAAGAGCAACGCGACTGATCCGGCGCGCGCTGTCCCCCATTCCCACGTCACACCGCGCCATACACCCCAGTTGTGATCGTGGTAGGCACGCGCCGAGCTGAACTGATCGCAACGCCGTGCGACGCCGGTGCAGATCGAGCCGGTGGCGGTGGCACGCAGTCCCGGTACCGCATATCCTGAGGAGAATGGCCCGCTGTTGAGCGTGGCGCCGGGAAACTCCGCATTCGCAATCGGCGCGACCGTGAGATCGAGCGTAAGCGGCGTGCCGCCTCGTTCTTCGGTGACACGTCCGCGTATCGCATACGTGCCGTCCTTTTGCACGGAGACGGTGGCGTCTCCGATTCGCACATCTGCATCGGTGGTGGAGAAGCGCACGTCACGGGCCGGCGCAGTGGCCGAGAATCGACGCGCGGGTTTACCGACTTCGTGCAGCGTGACGAGCACCTGCCCTCCCCACTCGCCGTCGGGGATGTCGCCGCCCACGATATACGAGATGAATGCCCATCGCGACGCGTCGTCCGAAAGCACGTTGAAATAGTGCCATTCACCCCACGACTCACGACCGGCCACCGATGCGGGCGGGAGGTGAAAGTGATCGAGATCGTGACGGCGTTCCGCCAGTGTCGGACTCGCCCAGCGATTATCCGCGTCGTCGTTGCGCCAGACGCCGGCCACAAGCGTGGGTGCAGCGCCCACGGCGCGTGTGGCGTCAGGCAACTCCCCCGTGGCACGCACGGGCAGTTCGGTACCATCGCGCGTGATGAGGTACAACAGCTTGTTGTCCAGCTGCGGCGCGACCGCAGCAACGAGTGCTTCATGCCGCGGAGCCGCCAGGACCTGCTGATACACGAAGCGCGCGTTGGGCACGGAAAAAAACATGCCACCGAGGCCGCCGGTCTTGAGCACTTCGATGTCCACGCCGTCGGGGAGCACGGTAATGTCACCGCCTCCCACCAACTTCTCTTCGCGTGCCTGCGTCAACATCGCTTCACCAACGGAAAGCAGCGTGATCATTACCGCCACGCCGAGGCCGTAGCCAAGCAACAGGAGCGCGGCACGCCACGGCCGGTCGGTGACGTTACGCCACGCGAGCTGCAGGATCACGCGACCGGCTCCGCCGATGGTTCGTCGGAGACAATGCGGCCATCGCGCATGGTGATCACACGACGCGCCGACCGCGCCAGTGCCGCGTCGTGAGTCACGAGCACGCACGTGAGGCCATCAGCGTTCAGCTGCTGCAGCAACGCGATGAGGGCGGCACCCGTCGCCGCATCCAGCTCGCCGGTGGGTTCATCCGCCAGCAGCAACGCCGGCTGATTCGCTAACGCGCGGGCGACGGCGACGCGTTGCTGCTCACCACCGGAGAGCTGCGTTGGTCGGTGTGACGTCCGTTCACCCAGCCCGACAAATGATAGCAACGCAGTCGCGCGTGCGCGGCGCTCGGTCTTGCCGAGCCCTGCCTCCGCCATTGGCAGCGACACATTCTCGACGGCCGACAGCGTCGGCATCAGATAGAACCGCTGAAAGACGAGGCCCACACGCAACAATCGCAACCGCGTCGCGTCCGCGTCGGTGAGCGTGGAGATGTCACGCCCCTCGAACACAACGCGTCCTGAATCGGGGGTGTCCACCGCACCGAGCAGGTGCAACAAGGTGGACTTGCCGGAACCGCTGGCGCCCACGATGGCCACGAACTCGCCCCGATTGATCGTGAGCGACACGCCCCGCAGTGCGTGCACATCGTTCTCGCCCGTGCGATACCGCCTGGTCACGTCGTACGCTTCCAGCAGCGGCGTGACGCTCATCCGATCGCCTCCTCACGCAGCGCCTGCGCCACGCGCATCTGCGACGCGCGCCACGCGGGCAACGCACCGGCCACGGTTGAGGCGATCAGCAGCATCGCGAGCGACTTCCACGCGGCTTCCGGGCTCCAGACAAAAAAATCGAGATCGGCCGGCAGTCCCGGAAAATCGCGCAGGATCGCGTTCAGCCACTGCGCCGTCACGAGACCGAGGCCGAGGCCGAGCACGATACCGGCCACACCCAGCATGAAGCCTTCAAGCATGATCTGCTGCAACACGCCGCTGCGCGGCACGCCGATGGCGCGCAGCACGGCCAGTTCACCGAGACGTTCGTTCACGGAGAGCGAGACAAGTGTGGTCACCAGCAGCACACCGATCACCAGGCTGAGCGCCCCGAGAATGAACGCGAGCTGGCGGAAGTAGGCGAGCCGTTCTTCGACTTGCACGATGGCAGTTTCGGTGGAGATCGCCGTCACCCGCGCGTGCGATTGTTCAATCCACGTGCGCACGGCTTCCGTGCGCTCGGCGTTGGCTGTCGCGCTGCTGGTATCGGCCCGCACCGAGGCCATCGCGAGTGAGATCCGATCGCGGCCCGCCTCGCCGAGAAACGCCTGGACGGCCGCGAGCGGCGCCGAAAGTGCCGGCAGCCCCGGCGGCACGTACAGAAAGCGCCCTTCGCCCACGATCGCGACGCGCGTGGGCGCGCCGGCGATGCGCAGCTGCGCACTGCGGCCGGTACTCATGGTGATGGTGTCGCCGAGTTTCGCGTCGAGTGCAGAAAGAAAGACGGCATTCACGATCACTTCCCGGAGCAGCGAATCGTTGCCGAGCGGCGCACGCCCGCTGATCACGGTGTATTCGCCCTGCACATCAGGTTGTGTGCCGAGTACAAACGCGCTGCGCGCGCGATCGGCGCGCTGCACCTGCACCGTACTGCCCAACGACGGACTGACCCGTTCGATGTCGGGATGCGCCCGCAGCGATGACACAAGCGCGGCGGCGCTCCCGACCGTCGCCTCGGTATCGAACGGCAGCGTACCGCGCGGCGTCACGCGGAGTTCGTACCCGCGCGACGTCAGCAATGACCGGAAGGATGCGCGCATGCCGGTGGCCAGCATCACCATATCGATCAAGAGCGCGGCGGCAATGGCCAAGCCAAGTACCGCGAGCAGCGTGCGCATGGGATGGCGCCGGAGCGAAGCGAAGGCCAGCGTGGCGCGCATCAGCGACCCAACAGAACGAGCGGCCGCGTGCGCACCAGCCGCCAGGCCGCGAGCGCACCGGCGCCCATACCCAGCAGCAACGACAACGTCACGGCAAAGATCGCGATACGCGGCGTGAGAATGGCGAACGTGAGCGGTGTGCGAAACACCCGCTGGTAGTACGCGTTCACGGCGATCGTCACCACCCAGCCGAGGCCCGCACCAACCACACTGCCGACGACCGCCACCACGGCTGCCTCGGCAATGACCGACAACGCGACAGTGCGCCGAGACAGTCCGGCCAGCCGCAGCGCCGCAATCGCGCGTCGGCGCTCTTCAACCTTCAGCAGCAGGATGCACAACAGAAAAATCGCGCTGGCCACGATGGTGATGCCCCCGATGGCGCGATGGAACCGATCAACCACCTGGAAGGTGCGCGAGCTCTCCACCGCCACATCGGCTGACGCGTGCGCGCGAAAGCCGAATGCCACGTGATTGATGCGCGCCAGCAGGGAGTCCACGCCGGCGGCACCGGCTTCGGGACGCACCGCAACGGCAAACCGATCGACACGGTCGTCGCTGTCGATCAATCGCTGCAGCTGATCGAGATGCAGTCGCACGCGGAACTCACTGCGCGCTACTTCCGATGGATCGGCAGCGCGCCGCACCAAAGCGCGCACGATGACCGGCTCCCCAACCGTACCTGCTTCTGCAGACAGCCGGAGCGTGTCGCCCACGCCAACGCCGTAGTCGGAGGCGATGCGCTCATCGATCGCAATCCCGCGGACGGCGGGCACCATGCGGCCCGGAACCAGCGGCGCGTTCGGCGTGCCGATCACTGCATCGGGGACGCGCTGCGCGTGTGCAGCAGCGTTGACCGACACCAGCATCACGCCGGCAGCGGCAAACGCCCTGACGGTACGAAGCAATGATCGATGAAGGAAAGCAGAATTCCACATGGCACTCCGGCAACGAATCCGCCGCGCGGTTCGTTCCGGCGTGTCGTTACTCACGGGTGATCCGGCAGCTCTTCGACCAGTACTTGCTCGGCCAGTCCCTGTCCAACGATTGGTTCCGCGTTGCCCACCTGCAGTGTGAGCGGGCCATCGAAGGGTGCACGGGCGAGGACACGCACGGTGACGCCCGGCGTCAGATCGATCTCGGCGAGATATCGGAGCAACCCGGGATTTTTGTCACTGACGCGGACCATGCGTGCTTGCGTGCCAACCGCAAGATCTGCGAGGGTACGATGCCGACGCTCGTCGACCTCACCGTCAGCAGTCGGGATCGGCGCGCCGTGCGGATCTGACGTGGGATTGCCGAGCGCCGAGGCCATGCGCTCCACCAGTTCATCCGACGCAGCATGTTCGAGTCGTTCCGCTTCGTCATGGACCCGGTCCCACGCATAACCGAGCCGCTCGGTAAGGTACGATTCGATGATGCGATGTCGGCGAATGGTGCGCAGGGCGACGACTCGGCCCTCTTCACTCAGGCGCACACCGCGATAGCGCTCGTATTCGAGCAATCCCTGGCCGGAGAGTCGGCGGATCATGCCCGTCACCGACGCCGGTGCCACACCAAGTCGCGCGGCCACATCGTTCGTGGACGCGGTACCCGAGCGTCCGGCGAGGTCGTAGATCGCTTTGAGATAGTCCTCGACCGGGGCGCTCACACGCGCAATATCGGACGCCGGCTGCATACTGCCCGGTTTGGCGCGGGCTGATTTGCGTGATGGCGCGCTCATGGACTACGCGTTCGACGCCGTCGAGATCGGCGCGGGACCACGCACCATCAACACCGGCACCATGGTGCGATGGCGCACGCTATTGGCCGTCGTACCGTAGAGCAGATCCTGCAGGCCGCGGTGACCGTGCGTGGCCATGGCAATGAGGTCACAACCTTCGCGTTCTGCGGCGTCAGAAATTTCTGCGGCCGGATCGCCGGCGGCGAGTAGCGCCTCGGCGGCGAAGCCTTCGCTGCGCAGCTGCGCACACGTCTCTTCGAGATAGCGCCGGTCGCGCGCGATTTCTTCGGACTCACGCAGCGCCAGTTGCTTCACATTGCGCGCGGCCCAGCCGTCAGCCACATGCACGAGCACCATCGACGAACCACATAGACGCGCCAGCCGACGCACGTGCTCAAGAATGCACGCGTCGTACGCAGAATGTTCAAGTGGAACCAGGATTCGCTGATACATCGGGACCACCAGGTGAAATCATCTGCGCAGTTCGGCAATCGTCTGCACCAGCAACCATACGTTCAACGCCGCGATGAGCGAGGCAATCACATACGCCGCCGCCTTGAGCATCGTTGAGTTGACGAACTCTCCCATTTTTTCCCGGTCGGACGTGAACCGCACCAGCGGAAACACGGCAAACGAGAGTTGTAAACTCAAGATGACCTGACTGAACACCAACAACTTCGCCGTTCCGCTCTCTCCATACAAGATGGCCACGATCGCGGCCGGCACAATTGCAATCATCCGCGTGATCAGCCGCCGCAACCACGGGCGAATGCGCAGCTCGAGGAACCCTTCCATGACAATCTGGCCGGCCAGGGTCCCGGTGATCGTGGAGCTCTGGCCGGATGCGAGCAGCGCCAACGCGAACACCGTGCTCGCCGCACCGACGCCGAGCAGGGGTGAGAGCAGCTTGTACGCGTCCTGAATCTCTGCGACTTCGGTGTTGCCCGTGGTGTGGAACGTCGCCGCGGCCACAATCAGGATCGAGGCGTTGATGAACAGCGCGAACGTCAGGGCAATCGTGGAGTCGAGGAAAGCAAATCGTACGGCCTCGCGCTTGCCCGCCGAGTTCAGCTCATACTTGCGCGTCTGCACCACTGACGAGTGCAGGTACAAGTTGTGCGGCATCACGGTGGCGCCAAGAATACCCATCGCCAGATACAGCATGGTGGGATTGCTGATGATATCCGTTGTAGGAACGAACCCTCGCGCGATCGCACCCACATCCGGGCGCGAGACGAACAGCTCGAACGCAAAGCAGCCGCCGATCACGGCCACGAGCGAAATCACCAGCGCCTCGAGATATCTGAAGCCGCGATTCTGCAGATACAACACGAGCAAGACATCGAGCGCCGTAATCGCAATACCCCACGGCAGGGCAATACCGAACAGCAGGTTGATCGCAATTGCCGACCCGATCACCTCGGCCAGGTCGCAGGCCGCGATGGCGATTTCGCAGAGAAACCAGAGCGCGTAGGCGACGGGGGGCGAATAATGATCGCGACAGGCCTGCGCGAGATCGCGACCCGTGACGATGCCCAGCTTGGCGGCGAGCCCCTGCAGCAGCACCGCCATCAGGTTGGAGAGCAGGATGACGCTCAGCAGCGCGTAGCCGAACCGCGAACCGCCGGCGAGGCCGGTGGCCCAATTGCCGGGGTCCATGTAGCCGACGGCCACCAGATAGCCCGGACCCGCGAAGGCGAGCAGTTTCCGGAAGGCCGTCGCTTTGTTCACCGGCACCGACCGGTACACTTCGGCCAGCGAAGGTGCGATACGGGCGCGTCGCCAGCCGGCGTCCGGCGGCCCGAGCACCACTGGCGGCACGGCCGGCGTGCCCGGAGGCGGCGTCGGCGGCGCAAGCGGCTTTAGTGGAGCCTCAAGAGGCGTGTTCGTATCAGGCACGCTGGATTTTTAGCGATCCCTAAAAATAAAGTCAACCCCGACGAAGTTCGCGAGGACAGCGTGGCGCTATTGGCCGGCGGTGAACCCGTCCCGCCGAATGTCGGCCGCACCAATGCGCCGTCCGTCCGGCGCCACGTACACCGCATGAACGCCGCCGAACAGGATATCACCCACCCGGGAAAGAGGTTTGAACCCGCGCTGCACCAGCGCGCCGTACACCGCCGGCGAGAAGCCGGGCTCCACTTCGACTTCGCGCGAGGACCACGTGGGATGCAGGCGCGGCGCCGACAAGGCCATGCCCGGATCTTCGCCGAACACGAGCATGCGCACCGTGACCTGCGCCGTCGCCGGTTGGATGTACTGCGAACCGGCGGCACCGACCACCAGACGGACTCCCGAGCCATCGAGCAATATCGTGGGCGCCATGGTGGAGTTGCTGTAGCGATTCGTGCCGCGCGTCCGCGCGTCGAAGTTGCGACCCACCGAGTTGAGCCACACGCCATCCGACCACACGCCCGATCCGAAGAGCACGCCAACCGTTGTGGTCATCGCGACCGCGTTTCCGTCGGCGTCAACCACACTCAGGTGCGACGTGAAACTGCTGTCTTCCTGCGATTCCTCATGAAGTGTGACGGAAGACGCATCGGTCTCTCGAGCCTCTCGCCCGGCCGGTCGCACCGCGGCCGGATACGGATCAAGCGCGGCGCAGGCCGCCGTCGGCGCCTCCGCGTCGGCACTCCACGGGTCGCCCGCGGTGAGGGTGTCTTTGAGCGGACCCACAAGCAGTGATGCGCGCTCTGCAGCAAAATTCGCGCTGCTCACACCACGAGCGGGCACACTCATGACGGCCGGATCACCGCGCCAGCGCTGACCGTCGATCTGCGCGATGCGAATGACCTGCGCGAAGGACGCGGCAGTCGCCGGTGTTTCCGTATATCCACGAGACTGCGTGAGTCCTGACTGCTCGGCGAGATGCAACATCGACAGCACGACGGCACCGCCCATTGGCGGAGGGGCACCCAGGACCGTGTAACCGCGCCACGTCGTGCACAGCGGACGCATCCAGGTGCTCTGGTAGGTGGCCATATCGTGCTCGGTGATCAATCCGCCACGCTCCTGCACGTGATACGCGAGTCGTTCGGCAAACGCGCTGCGATAGAACGCGTTCTGGCCGGCCACCGCAATGAGTTCGAGCAGTGCCGCGAGTTCGGGCTGCACCAACAACTCGCCCGGCCGCAGTGGTTCTCCGTCGGGCATGAACCGCGCCGCGGCGTGCGGTTCTTCTTTCACCCGATCACGTGCTGACGCAATCGTGCGCGAGAGCAGCGGTGACACCGTGAATCCGTTTCGTGCGAGCGCGAGTGCGGGCGCAATCACCTGCTCTCGCGAGAGACGTCCATACTTTGCATGCATCGTCAGCAACCCGCTCACCATACCGGGCGTGGCCGCGCCGCGCCCGGCGCGCTCGGGCCCGCGGCCTCCCGTATCCGGTGCCGCCCACTCGGGTCGCTCGCCGGCGCGGCCGTAGAACGACAGGTGATCGACACGCCGATCGCGCGACATCCAGATCGTGGCCGCACCTCCACCGCCGAGCCCGGTTTGCGACGGGTCAACCACCGAAAGCGCAAACGCTGTCGCGACCGCGGCGTCGACCGCGTTGCCCCCAGCGCGCAGCACAGTGACGCCGGCCAGGGTCGCCTGTTGTTGCGACGACGAGACCATGCCCTGTCGTCCCTCGGCGCGTTTGCCGGAGAGTGGGGACGCGGACGCCGGAGTCGGCGCTGGGCGTGTGCAGCCGGTTGCGATCAGCGCGACGAAGACGACGAGGTGTGACGAGCGAAGGCGCATAGGAGCAGCTGGAGGTGAGGGAGGAACCTGAGAGTTACCGCAGGCTGCCGCCGCATGCAAAGCGACATGCAAAGCGACATGCAAAGCGACATGCAATCGCGGCCTACCGCAGCCCTCCGACGGCTCGTTCGCGTACCTCGGAAGTGCTCGCTTGACAGCGGACGTATCGAACCGCAGTCTACGGAAAGAGCCGTAGCCGCCGCCCGGCTTAAATCCCCACCTGCGCCGACGAGGTTCCGATGGTTCAACGCGTGGTACGCTGGTGCGCCCCTTCGCTGCTTACCCTGCTCGTGGGTGCCTCGGCACACGCGCAGGCCGCCCGCACTGCGCCGGTTCAGTGGCGCGCCACCGAACAGTGGGTGGTTGATGGCGATGGAGATGTGTTCGGGATGGTGCGCGATCTGGCGGTGCTCCGCGACGGGTCGGTATGGGTCCTCGATTTCAAGGATCAGGTAGTTCGTCGATTTTCGTCAACCGGAACACCGCTCAAGCCCGTCGGCCGCCGTGGCGCCGGCCCAGGCGAGATGCGCAATGCGAACGGGCTGCTGGTACACGGCGACGGCACGGTCTGGGTGAACGATCCGTCCAACGGCCGATTGTCCGTATTCAACGCCGACGGTTCGTTTGCGCGTCAGCATGTACTGCCGATCAGCGGATACGGTTACCGCTGGGGCGCATGGTATTCACTGGCGAATACCGAAGTGATGGACGCGACGACGTTGCGCGTGGATACGACATTCCGACGGGTGTGGCGACGCGTGGACGTGAAAGGTGCGGCGACGGGTGAAGTGGTGCCGCCGGTGTGTAGTGCGGACGCACCTACGTTCGTCGGCTACCGCGCCGAGACGCCAGGCAAGGGAGCGTCGAGCGGCCCGTACCCCTTTACAACGGGCGGAGGGACGGCGCCCAACGGCCGGGATGGCATGTGGTGTGCCACGCCGTTGTCGCGTCGCGTCGCGTTGGTGCGCATCGGCCGCAACGATACCATCGCGAGTACGTCACTGGACGTTCCGATGATTCCGGTGGCGAAAGCCGAGCGCGACGACGCGATTGCGCAAATCATGACAAGGATGAAGGACTACGCCACGAATGATTTTGACGCGGCCAAGGTGCCGCCACAGAAGTCCGGCATCGGCGGACTGCACGTGGATGACGACGGCCGGTTGTGGGTGGAACATGCGCGTCCGTTCAAGTCCTCGAACACCACGTTCGATGTGCATTCGCCGCAGGGAGCACATATCGCTCGCGTGACGATTCCCTTTCGCACGGCCTTTGGTATGCCCGTGAGAGCGCGAGGCATGGCCGCGTGGTTTGTCGTCGTCGATGAGGACGATGTGGTGTCAGTTGCCAAGTTCGCGCTCGGTCGCTGACACACCGAGTACCGGTCAGTCGTCGAGGAAGCCGAGCAGCTGTCGAACGACGCGATCAGTCGTCGAGAAAGCCGAGCAACTGTCGGACGATGCGCTCGGTCAGCCCCCACGCAATGTGGGGGCCCACGCGATACCCGGGAAAGCGCAGTCGCGAGCCGTCGAACTCCATTTCGTATTCGGCCTGCGTGGACGGTGCACGCAGTGCATCCAGCGGAACCCAGAAGTGCGCCGCGACTTCATCACTCGGCGAGATCTCGACATCCGGCCGCACAATCGCGACGTACGGCCGGATGTTGATGCGCGGCAGTGATGGACTGCGCGGGGCGAGATCGTCGAGCGCACCGAGCACCCGCCCGTGCGACAGCAAGTTGATCGACGTTTCCTCGAGCGTTTCGCGCACGGCCGTGTCGAGCAACGTGCGGTCGTGCGGCTCATGCCGGCCACCAGGAAACGCCATGTGCCCGCTCCACGGATCACCGACGGCCTCGGCGCGCTTGATGAAGAGCAGCTCCGGCACGTCGGTCACGCGCAGCACGGCAGCCACCGCCGCGAGACGCACGGCGTCCTCCGCCGGCGCCTCCATCACGGCATGCGCCGACAAGCGCGTCATCATCCGCGCCATCGTTGGATGTTGCAGGGCAACAGTGAACATGTCGCCGCGAAGCGGCGCCATACTCAGTCGGCAACCTCTCCACCGGCGCCCACCCAGTCACGCCAACCGCCCGCAAGCGAGGTGACATTGGTGTAGCCCAGCTGCTGCATGGTGAATCCGGCTAACGCCGAGCGATTGCCGGATTGGCAGTAGAGCACAACCTGCGCGTCGCGGGGGATGCGCTGCTCGACATTGCTTTCGAGCACGCCACGTCCGATGTAGACGGCGCCCGGAATGTGGCCGAGATTCCATTCGTTTTGCTCGCGCACGTCGACCAGCACGAACTCAGACTGCTGCGACTGCAGGTCACGGAGCTCGTGCACAGTGATTTCGGGCACCTGCTGTTTCGCTTCGGCGATCAACTGCTGCGCGGTTTTGGGCGCCATGAGTCAGGGGTTGGTGCGGTGAATGACAAGCGAGCACGCGTCGGCATCGAGCGTAGCCAATGCGCCAAGCGGAAGCGTCCACTGATCTGGAATATGACCCACGGGCACACCCAAGAGGGCCGGCACGCGTAAGGAGTCGGCCAGTTCCTTCACCAGCTCCGCCACACTGCGCCGTCCGTCCTCGTTCGTATCGGAGCAATCGGTGCAGTGGCCGAACAGAATTCCCCGGCAGTCATCGAACGCGCCGGACTGGCGCAGCTGCACAAGCATCCGGTCCACTCGATACGTGGCCTCGTGCACGTCCTCAAGTACGGCAATCGCGCCGCGAAACGAGACTGCCCACGGCGTGCCACACAGCGCGGCGAGCAGCGCGAGATTGCCTCCGGCGAGCCGGCCCTCGGCGCGCCCTGCCGACACGCACACAGCATCGGGCGCGTCGCCCGCTGAGTCGTCACCGAGTTGCACGGCCCGCACCAACGAATCGCGGCTGAAGGGCGATAGTTCGGCCCGCGCCGTGGGTCCATGAAACGAAATGACGCCGGCCTGTTGCCACGCGGCGTGCAAGGCGGTGATGTCGGAATAGCCGAGCAGCGTGCGCGGGCGGGCACGCAGGGCCGCGAGATCCAGAGACGGAAGCAGTCGCGTGGCGCCGTAGCCACCACGCAGACACCAGATGCCATCAATCGACGGATCATCCAGCGCGTCCAGCAGATCACGCGTGCGCTCCTCATCGGTGCCGGCGAAATAGTTCGCTCGCGCCAGCGCATGCCGACCAACGACGGGCACCCAACCGAACGACCGCGCGTTGGCTTTCGCATGGGCAATCTCGTGCGGGCCGGCGAGCGGACCGGCTGGCGCCACCAACGCAACGCGAGCGCCCGCGGCGAGTGCCGGTGGTTCGATGCGTGCGGCAGTTGGTGTGATGATCGCGACCATGCAGTCAACGTACCGGACCCGCACGGTGTGGGCAAACAGGTCATTTTTCAGCTGTGAATATGGCGATTCTCTTGGCCCTGCCCTGGATTGTCCTGCCGCTCCTCGTGGTGTGGCGACTGCGCGGCACACCCTGGCTTGAAGACGTATCAGCGCAAGCGCCGCGCGACGCGCCGAGAGTGTCGGTGGTGCTACCGGCGCGCAATGAGGCCGCGCACATCGTGGCGTGTATCGCATCGTTGCGGGCCACGACCTGGCCGGAGTGGGAACTCATTGTGATCAACGACGGGTCGACCGACGATACCGGAGCGCTCGCGCGTCGTGCATCGGCCGATGATCCGCGAATCAGCGTGGTCGACGCGCCGCCGCTGGCCCCGGGCTGGTTCGGCAAGCAGTGGGCGTGCCACACCGGCATGCAGGTGGCCCGCGGTGACGTGCTGCTATTCACCGATGCAGACACGCGGCATCACCCCGAGCTGATCGCGCGCATGGTGCGCGTGCGCGCCGACCGCGGCGTGGATCTCCTGTCGGTGTCCGGCACGCAGGAGATGGTCACGTTCTGGGAGCGCGCGGTGCAGCCCGTCGTCTTCGCGCTGATACTGACCCGTTTCGGCGGCGCCCGTGCGCTTGAAGCGGCGGCCCGCCCGGCTGACGTGGTGGCGAACGGACAGTGTTTCATGATGACGCGCGAGGCCTATGACGCGATCGGCGGACACGCGGCGGTGCGGGATACTGTGGCCGAGGACCTGATGATGGCACAGCGCACGGCGCTGAGTGGACGTCGGGTCTCGCTCGCCCTCGGACGGGATCATCTGTCCACGCGCATGTACGACGGGCTCGACGCGCTCGTGCGCGGTTGGCGCAAGAACGTGTACGCGGGCGGACGCATGGCGATTCGTGGCGGCTGGTTCGGTCGGTTGCTGTTTCCGCTCGCGCTCGTGGGGTTTCCGCTGGCGATTGCCGCGCCGTTCGTCGCCGCGCCGCTGGCGTGGCTGTTCGGCGCGCCGCAGCTGCTGACGTGGTCGCTGCTCACGACCAGCGCGATGCTGCTCGCGTTCGCCGGCGCGTCGCACTTCGCACGCACGCCGTTGTGGCGCGCCCTGCTGGCTCCGATTGGCGCACTCGCTTTCGCCGCCATTTGTGTTTCGGCGATCGCGCGCGGACAGGCCGTGGAGTGGAAAGGCCGGCAGTACCACAGCGCCTGAGCGCACCGCGCGCAATCACAACACCGCGCGCATTGTTTCGGTGAAGGAGAACCGCGTTGACGCATACATGGTATCGCCGTGCTCACCATACGCGCCGCCGCCACCCTGCTCGCCCGGGCTGACTCCCTCGACAGCGCACGTCCGCTGCTGCGAGCCCTGGGCTTCACCGCCGATGCCCATACGGTAGACGCCGGGCTGCGACACGCGCTTGGCCTGAGCGGCACGATCCAGCGTGCCCGTGTCCTCGCGGGCGACGGCACCCTGCGAGTGCTCGCGGCGATGCTCCCCGACGATGCCGACGTGCGCGAATCGGCTCGACGCATCGCGTCTGCGCTCGACCGCCACGCTGCGGGTTCGGCGTGGTTGTTATGCCTGCTGCATGCACCAACACAAAGCATCACCCTGGCAGTGCTGGTCAGTGCCCCTGGTACACCCCGGATTGCCGCGCTGCGCGTCGACCGGCGGCATGTCACGGACAGCGACGCGGATACACTGCGCACGATGGCCGCCGTGCCACGCTCCGAACCGCTGCTCACCCACGCACGGTGGACCGACATACTCGGCCGAGACGCGCTGTCGGCCCGATTCTACCGAACACTTGATCGGCTGGTGCACACGCTGGGTGAGACCGCCGTCGGTTCGGCCACCGCGACAGACCGACACACGCTCGCGCTGCTCACCACGTCTCGACTGCTGTTTCTCGCCTTTCTTGAAGCGAAGGGATGGCTCGATGGTGATCGCGGATTTCTCATGCGCGAATGCACGGCCGCTCTTGAGCGTGGTGGGCAGCTGCACCGCCGCTGGCTGCGCCCGCTCTTCTTTGGCACCCTGAACACGCCGGTTTCGCAGCGCGCTCCGGTCGCGCGTCGATTTGGTCGCGTACCGTTTCTCAACGGCGGTCTCTTCGCGCAAGCGCCGATCGAACGACAGCGTGCTCGCGTCAGGTTCACCGATGAATCGCTCGTGGCCATTGTGGGGGATCTGCTCAACCGGTATCGCTTCACCGCGCGTGAAGATTCAAGCACCTGGTCAGAAGCCGCGATCGATCCGGAGATGCTCGGACGTGCCTTCGAGTCGCTCATGGTGCCGTCGGAACGGCGCGGCAGTGGCACGTTCTACACACCACCGGAACTTGTGGAACGTGTGGTGACGGAAGGGTTGCAGGTTGCACTGCGCAATGTCGGACCCGGGGAGGGACGACTGGCCCAACTCTCGGCGCTGCGCTGTCTCGACCCCGCGTGCGGCTCGGGTGCGTTTCTGGTGCATACCCTCGAACGATTGTCGGCCATGCGCGTGGCCGCCGGCGACAGTCGCCCGCTGCATCAGATCCGGCGCGCGGTGCTCTCCGAATCCATCTTCGGCGTCGATCGCAATCCAATCGCTGTGTGGCTCTGCGAACTGCGCCTGTGGCTCGCTGTTGTTATCGATTGCAATGAAACGGATCCGCTGCGCGTGCCGCCGCTCCCCAATCTTGATCACCACGTCCGCACCGGCGATTCGCTCAGCGGCGGTGACTTCCGGTTTACACCGGCAACGGGACGGCGGCTCGCGCAGCTCCGAACACGCTACGTGCAATCCGTCGGCACACGCAAACGCAATCTCGCGGTTGCGCTCGAGCGCGAGGAACGTGCCCGTGCGCTCGCGGAATTGGCGGGCACCATCACGCACCTGCGCCACAGCCGAGCCGCACTGCTCGCACAGCTTCGGACCAGGGATCTGTTCGGGGAGCGTACGCCGCCATCGCGCGCCGACCGCAGCAAACTCAGTGAGCTGCGCATCAAGTTGCGCGACTTGCGCGCGCGCGAACGTCGGCTGGCGCAAGGCGGTGCGTTGCCGTTTCGTTTCGCCGCGCATCTCGCTGATGTCGGCGCCGGCGGCGGCTTCGATCTGATTATGGGTAATCCTCCGTGGGTGCGGCCGCACATGCTCACCGTGGCCGACCGCATCGCGCTGCGACGCGATTTTCGCACCATGCGCGACGCCCCGTGGCGCACCGGTGCCGCCCGCGCGGGGGCGAGTGCCGGATTCGCAGCGCAGGCAGACTTGTCGGCGGCGTTTGTCGAGCGCAGTGTCTCCCTGTTGCGCGAGGGTGGCGTGGCGGCGCTGCTGGTGCCGGCCAAGTTGTGGCGCACGCTCGCGGGCGGTGGCGTGCGTCGACTGCTTGCGGATCACACGCGATTGCACACCGTCGTAGACTGGAGCGACGCACCGGCGCTGTTCGATGCCGCCACGTACCCATCGCTCGTGGTCGCCGAACGCACCTTCACACCGAGCAGCACGCCGGCCACTGATCGCGTGCGCGTACACGTCATGCGCGGCACGCGCGATCACGCGTTTGCACTGCCTGCCGTCTCGCTTCCACTGGGCGGAGAGTCAGCCGCGCCGTGGCTGCTGCTACCACCCGACGTGCGAGCCGCCTTCGAGCGCCTGCGACGCTGCGGTCCCGCGCTCGGTGACGCCGGACTCGGACGCCCCACACTCGGCGTCAAGTGCGGCTGCAACGATGCGTTCCTCGTGGCCGCGCGCGAACACGACGATGATCTCGCCACGATTATGGCCGCCGACCGCACGGGCGTGATCGAACGCACGTTGCTTCGTCCCGCGCTCGCCGGTCAGGCCATCGGACGGCTCGCGGATGATCCGCGAAATGGCATGCGCATCGTCTGGACCCATGGTCGTGACGGCCGGCCGCTCACCGTCCTGCCCCCACGGGCGGCGCGCTGGATGCAGCGCTGGAGACCGCGCCTCGAGGGTCGACGTGACGCCACCGGTCGCCAACCGTGGTGGACACTCTTTCGAACCGAGGCTGCGCGCGCCGAAACACCCCGGCTCGTCTGGGCCGATTTTGGGCGCACGCTTCGCACGCTGGTGCTCGACGCCGGTGATCCCACCGTTCCGCTCAACACGTGCTACGTCCTGCGCACGCCCGCGCTCGACGACGCGTACGCTCTTGACGCGCTGCTCTCCTCGCCGGTGGCAACCGCCTGGCTCGACGCCATCGCCGAACCCGCCCGGGGTGGTTGGCGACGTTTCCTGGGCTGGACCGTGGCCGCATTGCCCGTGCCCGAGGACTGGCTGCGCGCACGACTGCTCCTCGCGCCGATCGGCCGGCGGCGCGCGATGGGTGATCCACCCTCACCCGATGAACACATTGCCGTCGTGGCGTCGGCGTACGGACTCGACCCGCGGGCGCTGGCGCCGCTGATCGCGTGGCAACATGCGTGAACGAGCACTCGCATTCGAGGCGCTGGCACGCGCCGGGCTGGGCGTGGCGGACACGGCGCACGCCACCGAGATGCACGTGGGCACGTCCGCGTTGCATGCGCATCAGGTGGAGGCGGTACAGCGCTTGCAGCCATTGCTGAGCGCGCATCACGGCGCGCTGCTGGCCGACGCGGTGGGGCTGGGCAAAACCTACGTCGCGCTGGCCATCGCCTCGCGCTATCGCAGCGTCGACGTACTGGCACCAGCCGGACTCGTGACGATGTGGCGTGGTGCGATTGATCAAACAGGCGTGCAACCGCCACCGGAGGTGCGCTCGCTGCACGCCTTTTCGTCGCGTCACGCGCCCGTGCCACGCCAGTCGCGCGAACGACCGCACCTCGTGATAGTTGACGAAGCACATCATTTGCGCAATCCGGCAACACGTCGCTACCACGCCGTCGCGCAGTGGTGCCGTCGGGCCCATGTCCTCCTGCTCTCGGCGACACCGGTGCACAACGATCAAGGGGACCTTGAACACCTCCTCGCACTATTTCTTGGCGCGCGAGCCCACACGCTGAACGGTGCGCAGCGCACCGCCTTTATCGTGCGGAGAAACGCCCAGGATGTGTCCCGGACACAGCAGGCCGGTGGTCAACTGCCGACGCTGATCTCGCACGAGCCATTGCCGATCGGCGATAGTGCGGCCGTGACCCGAGCACTCTCGACGATTCCGCCGCCCCTTCCCACGCGTGACGGGCGTGCGGCCGCTGCCCTGGTGACGCTCGGTCTCGTACGCGCCTGGTGCTCCAGCGGTGCCGCGTGTCTTTCCATGATCGGCCGTCGGCGTGCCCGTGCGCAGGCGCTGACAGACATTCTGGCGCACGGTCGCTGGCCGACACGTCATGAGCTAAGCGCGTGGACCGTCACCGAAGACACCGTGCAACTGGGCTTTACCGAACTGCTCGTTGATGTTGGTGAACGCAGCACCGACGGATCGGATCTGGCGCAGGCGCGCGAACAGCTCGCGCGGCATGCCGACGCGCTGTCCGCGCTCGCGCACATCGTGCGAGCCGTCGCGACGCCGCTTGACCGCACCCGGGTGGAGGCAATACGGAAAGTGCGCGCCTTGCACCGCGGCGTCGCCGTCATCGCGTTCTCGCAGTTTGCCGATACCGTTCGCGGCATCGGGCGACTGATGCAGTGGGATTCCGGCGTCGCGACACTCACCTCCCACGGAGGACAGGTTGCCGGCGGCTCCATGAGTCGCGAAGAACTGCTTCGCCGCACCGCCCCTCGGGCACACGGGGTGACTGCGCCCGCGGCGCACGAGCGCATCTACCTCGTGTTGACGACCGACCTGCTCGCGGAAGGTGTCAACTTGCAGGATGCCGGTGTCGTGCTGCATCTCGACTTGCCATGGACTCCGGCCGCGATCGCGCAACGCGAAGGACGCATCGCGCGACTCGGCTCGTTGCATGACACCGTGCATGCCTACTCGCTGTCGCCGCCTGGCGAGGGCGCAGAGCTGATGCGGCTCGCGGCCAGGCTGCGACGCAAGGCGCGTGCGGTATCGGTCGCGCTCGCGCCGGAGAGCCGATTCGAGGTACCGCGCGTACTCGCGTCGCTGCCCACGGCGTCCTCGCGGCTGCACCGCACCCTGCGACGATGGCGAACGCCGAGTGAGGCGGAGGGGAGCCGACTGGTGCACGTTGTGCAGCACCGTCGCGAAGGATGGCTCGCTGCCGTCAGCGATCCGGGTTCTGAGACCCGGCGTCTACGTGGCGGGTGGTTCGCGACCGGCACGACTCGCACGAATGCCACGAGCGATCCGCGCGCGCTCACGCAACTCGTCCAGGCCGCCGACGCCGCTCCGGATTACCGCGATGCACCGCCCGGTCTGGTCGAGCGATATGAACAACTCGTGCAGCGCGCGCTCGGGCGGGGAGCTCGTCAGGGACAGGCGCGTGCATTCGTCGAGGCCGTCTCGTCACCAGTGCATCGTGCACAGCGACACGCGCGGCGCTTGCTGAGCTCCATCTCGTTGGCCGACCGTGTGCGCCTCGCCCCGCAGGCGTCACTCGCGCTGCGCATCGTCCGTGCGCTGCGCGGCGCCGGTGATGAACGCGCGCTTGAGCAGTTGCTCGACGGCGTGGGCGGAGCGCTCAGCGCAGACGCGTGGTTCGGGGCCGTCATCGCACTCGAGGCGACCGGAGACGCGTGCACCGTCGCGCCGCGAGGCGCGCACGAAGCGCCCACGACGCCCACGCTAACCCTGTTGCTCCTGTTGCGATGAATCCACCGCCAACGCGCCGGTGGCACGCCGCTACATTGCGGACATGTCTGCTGCCATCAGATTCGCCGTCCTGTTCGACCTCGACGGTACGCTGCTCGATTCCATCGGGCTGCTTCTGGAATGCATGGAGTATGCCTTTGCCGACCGCGAGGTGGTGCCTTCGCGTGCGCTATGGACCGCCGGCATCGGCACGCCGCTGCGCCACCAGATGCGTGATTTTGCTGTCGCCGAACATGAGATCGAGTCGGTGGTGGCGCGCTATCGGACGCACCAACACGCCAATCTGGAGCGGCTCACGTCGCTCTTTCCCGGCGCTCGCGACACAGTCGCATGGGCGCGCGATGCCGGCGTGCACGTTGGTGTGGTCACAAGCAAGGGACGAGGCATGACTCTGCGGTCGCTGGCGCACGTCGGGCTGCTCGAGGCATGACGGATACGGAGCCTACGCACTGGCTGAGCACCATGGGCGAGGTCCCGCCGCTGGTAGAATCGTTGCGCGTCCTCCGTCGATCGTAGCGCGCGGCGATGTCGTCTCGGTGCGCTAGCGGCCCACCACGTCCGCGCGCGGCGGCGTCCAGCCCGGTACGAACGCCGGACACTCACCCGGCGATGCGTCAAACTGCAGATCAGCGAAACCGTCGCCGCCGAAGCCGTACCGCAAGTCTGAGAGGCGAATCACGCCGCGTCCATCTCGCTCCCACACCGGCGCGCGCATGAACTCCAGTGCGGCCATCACATCACAACGCGACGCCGCCATGCTCACCAGCTCCTGCTCTGGTGCACTCCAGCTCTGACTCCACGCGATTGCGGGCGTTGTCGCACGCGATGACGCCCGTAACCCGTCGCCGATGCCGGTCGTAGGTGTGCGAGACGCCTCGAGCGCGCGCTCAACGCCCGCACACACTGTCGCGCTGCGCACTGCCGGCCAGATCGCTACCGTCGCGCTGCTCACGCGATACGTCGCGCCATCACGTTCGATGACGAGCGCGCCGACACAGAGCGGATTCGCGACCGCGGGTGTGAGCACCGCATCGAGCAGGGTGCTGTTCGCGGTCGCCGACTCGATGGCCGATCGCGCGGCTCGCGAGGAGGCGAAACCCGTGGCGGTCACGGCGATCCACGCGAGCCCGCCACACATGAGCCGTTTGTTCGCCTTCGCGAATCGGATCACCGTCATCCAGACAAGCGCGCTCACCGACAGCACGATGGACACGTCGGCCGGTACCAGATCCACGTACCACGCGGCGGTGAGGATGCCGAGCAGCGCCACGGCGAGCAGCGTTTTCCCGAGCGGCCGCCGCGGCCCGAACAACAGCGGCGGAATCGCGGCCACCCACAACCACGGTTCCACAATGAACACCGCATCGCCATAGAACCAGCGATTGTCGAGGGGCCAGAACGGATGCACGCCGTAGCTGTTGGTGAGGTCGAGGAGCAGGTGCGAGAGCGTGCCCGCGAGCGCAAGCAATAGCAGTGGCGTGCGTTCGGGCGCGGTGCGCGCATCGCGTCGGAGCAGCATGATCGCTCCCCAGAGTACGAGCGCGAGCACGATCGCGAACACCACTGTGTGCGTATGTCCACGGTGATGCAGCAGGTAGCCAAGCTTGCCCATTCCGAGCGCCGCACCCGAGTACACCAGATCGGCGTCCGGGAGTTCGGCAGCCACGATACCAAGCAGTACGGCCGTTCGGCGGAAGCTTCGGGACGCTGCGACCCCGGTGCGGCGCTCCACCGCGGCGATCGTGGCGTCGGCGAGCAACAGGCCGGCGAGCCCATGAGTGACGTTGTCCATGTCAGACAATCTGACATGCTGCGCAAAACCTTTCTGCGACGGGGGCCGAATCCCGCGGCGAGGCCTCGCCGTACGAGTTCACAGGCCGTTCAAACCATTCCCGCCCCCGCGCCATCCAACTCGGCGACACCTCCTGGGGGCCATGCACTCGCTGACTGTGACCGGACGCTTCTCCGACAACCCGTTGCCATCCCGCCCGGCGATCTCGATCGTGCGGGACGCGCAGCCGGTGCACGTTGACGAGGTTTCGGTCGCCGAACACGCGGACATTGCCGCCGCCACGTCGGGAGACCGTCGGGCGTTCGAACGACTCTATCGCACCTATGGCCAGCGGATTTTTGCGCTGTGCCTGCGGATGTGTGGAGAGCGGGAGTTGGCAGAGGAGTTGGTGCAGGACGTGTTTGTGCGGGCGTGGCAAAAGCTCGACACGTTCCGAGGCGACGCCGCTTTCGGGACCTGGCTGCACCGGGTGGCCGTCAACATCGTGCTGTCTCGCCGCAAGCAGGACGGACGACGGCGCGATCGCACGGTGAGCGATGACGACGCTGTCGATGTCGTGCCATCGCGATCAGTCAGTATTGGCGATCGTGTGGATCTGGAGTCGGCCATCGCCCAATTGCCGCAGGGCGCACGACGCATCTTTGTATTGCACGACGTTGAAGGATACACGCACGAGGAGATCGGTGAGTTCCTCGGCATCACATCAGGAGGCAGCAAGGCCCAGTTGCACCGGGCGCGTATGCTGCTCAGAGAGGCACTGAACCGATGAGCGCGATTTCCATGACATGCGAGATGTTCGAAGCCCGACTCGGAGAGTTTCTCGAGGGGGGACTCGACGCCGAGACGCAGGCCGCCGGCGAGGCGCATCATCGGCAATGCACCCGGTGCACGGCGTTGGTGGCGGACCTTGATCGCATCGAGTTGTCGGCCAGTCAGTTGCCTCTGCCCGCTCTCTCGCGCGACCTATGGCCGTCGATTGAAGCGCGCCTGGACACGCCGGTGGTCACGAAATCCCGCACCGTGACTTCGACACATCCGTTCATGACGTGGCGTCGGTTGGCGGTGGCCGCCGTGGCGCTCGTCAGCGTGAGCGCGGGGCTGACCTGGAGCATCGCACGTCGCGCGCCAGTCACCACAAGCGAGACCGCGACGGTTGCCGCGTTGCGCGAACCCGACACCGATTCCGCGCAGGATGTGTTCACAAGTGACAGCGCTCTTTCGCGTGACTTCGATCGGTCGTCCAACGTGGTGGACGGTATGCCGCCCGCGATCATCGGTGGCGCGCTGTCCGACGGCACGCGTAGTGGACTCGTCGCCGGCAACAGCGGGCGTACTCCGTCGGGGACACCGATACGCGCCGCCTCCAATACCGGACGGGTGTTGGCCCTCGATACGCTGTACGGCCGCGAGATTGCCATGCTGCGCACGGTGGCCGAAACACAACTTGGCCTGCTCGACTCCAGCACCGTGACCGTGGTGCGCCGGAATCTCGACATCATCGACCAAGCCATTCGTGAAAGTCGCGCCGCCCTCGCGCGCGATCCGAACAGTGGTTTTCTGCTCGACCAACTCGACCGCGCGTATGAACGCAAGGTCGATCTGCTGCGCCAGCTGGCGCTGCTGTAACCTCCGGTATCAATCCTCATGCAGCACATTCTTCGCACGGTATTCGCGGCGGGCACGGTCGTCGCCGCATCGGTGATGGCGGCCTCGGCGCACGCGCAGGCGCGTCTCGATACCTCGCTCACCATCGATGCGTCGGCCACGGTCGAAGTGGTTGTCTGGTCGAGTGACGTGGCCATCAACACCGTGGCGGAACGCCGGCTCCGTGTGCGCAACAGTGGTGATTCGCGGGTGGAGGTCACCGGCGGCGGTCGGTCTCTTCGGATTGATGCGAGTCAATCGCGCACGCGCAGTGACGGCACGCTCACGGTTGACGTACCGCGGGGCACCACGCTCCTGGTGCGCTCACAGAGCGGTGACGTCAGCGTGCGCGGCACGGGCGCTGATGTCGAAGTGCGTACAACGTCCGGCGATATTACGGTCAGCGATGCAGCGCGCGTGCGGATCGACGCCGTTGCCGGCGACATTTCGGCGCGCAACATCACCGATGGGGTGCGCGTGAACTCGACGAGCGGCGATATCCGGCTCGACGATGTCTCGGGCGACGTCGAGATCTCGGGCACCTCGTCGACTGTGATGATGAGCGCCGTGTCGTCGCGCCGCGTACAGGTGAAGGTGGTGAGTGGTGACGTGCGCTGGAACGGTCGCTTCGCGGACGGCGGCCGCTACGAGTTCAACGCGCATTCCGGTGACATCCGGCTCATCGTGCCACGCGCGACACTGGCGTTGCTCGATGTCCGCACCTTCAACGGCGATATCACCACCACGGATTTGCCGCTCACGCTCATCCCGGATCCCACCGCCGCCGAGCGGGATCGCAACGCGGAACGCGATCGCGACCGCTTGCGTGCCGTTCGTGACTCGGTGGAACGCACGCTCTCCGATTCCATGCGTCGCTCACGCGCCCCGCGAACCTCGCGGGACAGCGCCTCGTTCGAACGCAACATCGAGCGGTCGGTTGAACAACTCGTGGAATCCGTGATGCGGAGCGTCTCGGTCCAGCTCGAAGCGCTGTCGCTGCGCTTCGACGGCATGTCGAACAGCGGCCGGGCACAGCGCTTTCAACTCGGCGGTGAGGGTGGGCCGCTGGTCTCTGTTTCCACCTTCAGTGGCGACATCATTGTCGGCTCCACCGACGGCTCTCGTCCGCGTTGATCCGCACGTCGCGCGTGATGTGAGTTTCCTGTCCACTTCAAACTCCCTGGTATTCACCATGTTCGTCCCCCGCTTGTTCCATCGTTCGGCACTCGTCGCCGCGCTGATTGCTTCTGCGCTGGTTGCCAATCGGGCCCACGCGCAGGAGACCGATCGCAACGCGTTTTCCTACGATGCGTCGCTCGCCTCGGGTCGTACCGTGAACATTCGCAACGTCAACGGCGGCATCGAGGTGGAACGCAGCGCGTCCAACCGCGTGGAGATCCGCGCTGAGAAGCGGTGGCGTCGCGGTGACCCGGACGATGTGCGCATTGTGCAGGTAGCCGGCCGCGACGGCGACATCATGGTGTGCGCGCTGTGGAACGAGGCTGAGTGCACGACCGACGGCATCAAGAGTACGCGCCGCAACGGGTCGTGGAATGATCGCAACGATGTGTCGGTGCACTTCACGCTGCGTGTACCGGATGGCGTCCACGTGAGCGTGAACACGGTGAATGGCGGCATCGTGGTGGAGCGTGTGTCGGGCACGGTGGACGCGATCACGGTAAACGGCAGCATCGACGCGCGCAGCACTGACGGGCCCGTTCACGCCCGGACCGTAAACGGCAGCATCAACGCGGCGATGGGGTCACTCGGTAGCGACGATCTGCGCTACGAAACGGTGAACGGCGCAATCACGCTCGAGTTGCCGTCCAGTATCAACGCCGATCTCGACATCTCCACGGTCAATGGCAGTGTGAACACCGACTTCCCGGTCACTGTGCAGGGCACGATCAGCCGCAAGCGATTGCGCGGCACGATCGGCGCCGGCGGACGGTCGCTCAAGGCGAGTACGGTGAACGGCAGTGTCAGCCTGCGCCGCGCCGGCTGACTCGTACAGCCTCCGAGCTGCACGGTGCGCCGCAGCCTCAGCTGTGCGGCGCGCCGTTTTCGTAGATCGTGTCGACGGCGTGGGCCAGCGTGAAGTCTTTCTCCGTGATGCCGCCGGCGTCGTGGGTGCTGAGGTTGAACGTCAGCTTGGTATAACGCACGTCAACATCCGGATGATGCGCCTGGGCTTCGGCCACATCGGCGACCTCACGGAGGAAATCGATCCCGTCGGGAAAGGCGGCGAACTGGTAGGTTCGTGTGAGCACGTTGCCTTTGCGCGACCAGCCCGGCAGTGCGCCAAGCGCACGCTGGATTTCGATATCAGAGAGTGGTTGCATCAGAATAGGGTAGCCGAGGCTATAGGGTGACGCCAGTGCGGAAGGCGCTCATCACGTGGAACTCCGCCTCTGGTTTTCGGTGTATATTCGGTATATGCGCCAAGCGATTGCTTCCATTCGGGCCAGCCTCGAGGCCCTCGTTCCCGTTTTGCCACCGGCCGGTCCAGCCTGGTCTACCGGGGTCGCCGAGCTCGATGCGGCCCTCGGCGGCGGCAT
>JBBRFQ010000003.1:0-53610 GCA_038224035.1 Gemmatimonadales bacterium | reverse complement strand
GCGCGCCTGATGAGTCAGGCGCTGCGCAAGCTCACCGGTGCCATCGCCCGATCCAAGACATCGGTGGTGTTCATCAATCAGCTCCGCGAGAAGATCGGCGTCATGTTCGGCAGTCCCGAAACCACCACGGGCGGCAAGGCGCTCAAGTTCTACTCGTCGGTTCGCCTCGACATTCGCCGCATCGGTCCGGTCAAGGACAAGGATGAAGTCGTGGGGTCGCATGTTCGCGTCAAGGTGGTCAAGAACAAGGTCGCGCCGCCGTTCAAGCAAGCCGAGTTCGACATCATGTACGCCGAGGGCATCTCGCACGTCTCGCTGCTCGTCGATATCGGCTCCGAAGCGGGCATCATCGAGAAGTCGGGTGCGTGGTACAGCTATGGCAGTCAGCGCATCGGGCAGGGTCGTGAGAACGCCAAGTTGTTCCTGAAGGACAATCCGGTGCTCATGGCCGAGATCGAGGAGAAGGTGAAGGTGGTGTTAGGGGTGAAGGCTGGTCAGCCCGAGGAGCCGCCGGCCCCCGAGGTCGAGGAATAAGGCGAGCCTGCGCGCTTCATGCGCGACTCGTGGAAGAAACGAGGGCCGAGGGGTCGCTCGCGGTGTGAAGTGGTGCCCGGATCACCACGGCTCATTGTGAGTAGCCCCTCGGCTCTTTTTCCGTCCGGGACCCCCGGAATCGTGGAACGGGTGGCCGAGCACGTGCGCAAGCCCGGCCGATATCGCGTGCGACTGGTCGACGGCCGGCAGTGGCTCGTCGACGCGGATGCCGTTACGTCTACCGCCGCGTTCAAGGAGGGCGTAGCGCTCGACGAGGCCGCCGTGCTGCGCCTTGAAGCCTCGCACCGATTCACGGGGTGCTTCGATCGCGCCCTTGGCATGCTCGCGCGGGCGCGTCGCACGCGGTGTGAGTTGGAACAGCGGTTGCGCAAGGTGGAACAAGACCCGCGGTTCGTAGAGCAAGCAATCATTCGCCTCGAGCAACTCGGACTGCTCAACGACGAAGATGTGGCGCGCGCCGAGGCTGCCTCGCGATTCCGTCGAGGGGAAGGCGCCGGCCGGATTCGTCAATCGCTCATGCGAAAAGGCGTCACCGGCGCGATCGTTGACGCCGCCGTTCGGGACGTCGCGCAGGAAGAGCAGATCGACGACGAGGCGCTCTGCCGTGCCGCCGGAGAGAAACGCATGCGTTCGCTGGCCTCGCATCCCGCGGATGTGCAGCGCCGCCGGCTCGCCGGCTTCCTGCTGCGACGCGGTTTTCCCAGCCGGATCGTCGGAGATGTTGTGCGAGCCCTCGTTCCGCGAAATCGCCGCGGTGACGAGTAACATTGTGTGGCCGGACGGGCATATATTTCATTGCTATGCTCTCGACTGAGATCCGCTCCCGTTTCCTCGCGTTCTTCGAACGCCATGGCCACGTCATCCGACCGTCGGCCTCCCTCGTTCCCGGCGACGACCCCACGCTGCTCTTCACGAACGCCGGCATGGTGCCATTCAAGAAGGTCTTCCTCGGACTCGAGGATTCGACCTTCGGACGACGCGCAACCACGTCGCAGAAGTGTGTGCGCGCCGGCGGCAAGCACAACGACCTCGAGCAGGTTGGCCACACCGCGCGCCATCACACATTCTTCGAGATGCTGGGCAACTTTTCGTTCGGCGATTATTTCAAGCGCGATGCGATCAAGTTTGCCTGGCAGTTCGTCACGGAAGAGCTGGGACTGCCGCCTGAGCACCTGCGCATCACCGTGTTCTACGAAGACGATGAAGCGCGCCAGTTGTGGCGCGAGATCTCCGGACTGCCGGAGTCGCGCATATACGGACTCGGCCACAAGGACAACTTCTGGCAGATGGCCGACACCGGTCCGTGCGGCCCGTGCTCGGAGATTTACGTCGACCTCGCCGCGATGGCCCGTGACTGGGCGGTGCCGCAGGGCGCCGAAGGCGAATGGACGCGTACGGATGTCAGTGACTTCTCGCAGGACGATTTTGTGGAAGGCGCCGAGGCCGGCCGATTCCTCGAGATCTGGAACTTGGTGTTCATGCAGTTCGACCGGCAGGCCGACGGTACACTCGTGCCCCTGCCCAAGCCGAGCGTCGATACCGGCGCGGGTCTCGAGCGTATCGCCGCGGTCAAACAGGGTGTGACGAACAACTTTCACACCGATCTGTTTCTGCCGTACATCGCGAAGGTCGAAGAGATTGTTGGCATTCCGTATCCGTGGCGTCCCGGCACCGGTGATGGCACCGCGCATACGCCCGATGGGCGCGTGGTCGATTCCGCGTCGTACCGTGTGATTGCCGATCACGCGCGTGCGGTGGCGTTCCTGCTGGCTGACGGCGTCTTCCCGAGCAATGAAGGGCGTGGCTATGTGTTGCGTCGTATCCTGCGTCGTGCCGTGCGTCACGCGTGGCTGCTCGGACGGCGCGAACCAACGCTGGTGCACGTCGTGGAAGTCGTGATCGACTCCATGCGTGAGCTGTTCCCCGATCTGCAGCAGCGTCGGTCGCATTTGTTGGCGACCACGCGTGCCGAAGAGGAGCGATTCCTCGACACGATTGGTGGTGGCATGGAGCGCTTCGACCAGCTCGCGCCGATCGGTTCCACGCAAGGTTCGAGCGCGGTGCGCGGCACGATTGCCGGCGACGATGTTTTCCGCTTGTACGACACGTACGGTTTCCCCGTCGACCTCACGGAACTCATGGCGCGCGAGCGTGGGTATCTCGTGGACTTCGCGGGCTTCGAAGCGGCACTCGGCGCACAGCGCAAGCAGTCGCAGGACGATCGCCGATCACGCGGTCTCACAGTGTCGGCCGACGACTTTGCCGATCCGGCCGCGTGGTCCAAGGCCGGCCAGGGACAGCCGGAGGGTGCGTTTGTCGGCTACGTAACCACCGAGACCGACACCGTGGTCACCGCCGTGCGTACGCTCGACGATGGTCGCGTTGCCGTGATGCTGCGCGAGTCGCCATTCTACGCCGAGTCCGGTGGACAGGTGTCCGATCACGGCGAAATCGTTGGCGAGGGTTGGCGTGTAGACGTGGTTGATGTGAAAAAGGCAGACGGTCGCATCGCCGCGATCGGCTCGGCGACCGGTACGATTACGTTCGGCCCCGCCGTGGCGCGCGTGCCCGCCGATCGCCGCCGCGACATCGAGCGCAATCACACCGCCACGCACTTGCTGCATGCAGCGCTGCGTGAACAGTTGGGTGAACACGTGCACCAGGCCGGCTCGCTGGTCTCGCCCGAGCGGCTGCGTTTTGACTTCACGCATCACGGTCCGCTCACGCACGAGCAACTCGCGAGCGTCGAACAGCAGGTCAACAAGGCTATCTGGCACGCCGCGCCCGTCGATATTACCGAGCGTGCCTACGCCGATGCCGTCGCGGCCGGCGCGATGGCGCTGTTCGGCGAGAAGTACGGCGACGTGGTGCGCGTCGTGAATATTCCGTCGTTGAGCGTCGAGCTGTGTGGCGGTACGCACGTGCGCAACACTTCCGAAATCGGGCTCTTCCGGATCGTCAGCGAAGGTGGCGTTGCGGCCGGTGTTCGTCGTGTCGAAGCCGTGACTGGCCGTCGAGCGTTCGGATTGCTCGCCGAACGCGATCAAACGCTCGTCTCGATCGCGCAGCGGCTGAAAGTGCAGCTCGGTGGCGGCACCGGATCGCTGGAGACGCTTGATCGCAAAGTCGAGTCGCTGCTTGACGAGCGAAAGAGCCTGGAGAAGAAGCTCGAGGAGTCTCTCAAGAGCGGCGGTGGCGCGGGCGATCTCGCGGCGCGGCTCATCGCCGGCAAGCGTGACGTGAGCGGCGTGCCAATGATCGCCAGCCGAGTGGAGTCCGCCGATTCGAAGACGCTGCAGGCACTCGGTGATACCATCCGTGAGGGATTGGGGAGCGGTGTGGGAGTACTCGGCGCGGACTTCGGCGATGGCAAGGCCGCGCTGCTCGTCGTGGTGACGGATGATCTTCGTGAACGCGGACTTCGCGCCGACAACATCGTGCGGGACATCGCCGCGGTGGTTGGTGGACGCGGCGGCGGCAAGCCACACATGGCGCAGGCCGGTCTTCCCGACGCCACTCGACTCGATGAGGCACTCGCCGCATCGGAGCAGGCTGTGCGAACCGCGGCTGCCGAGTAAGGCGATGTCGATGCGCGAATCGCCGATGGCGTCAGACTCATCGGAGGCGGCGGAAGTCGGGACCGTTGCCGAGTGGCTGGATCGCGTGTCGCCACCGCCGCCCCCCGCGCTTCGCCAGCGGCTTCGAGAACTGCTGGCGCCGCACGCGCAGCGTCCCGCGCGTGAGGCCGCGTCAGCCTGTCTTCAGGCGGGAGAAACGCAGCTCGCCAGCATGCTGAGCTCGCGCGCCACCGATCGCGGCTCAGCGCTCGACCTGCTCGCCGTCGACGCGCTCGTCACCTACGCGTTCGAGGCCGCCGCAGAGACGCCCGCAGCGCTTGAACAGCTGGCGAACGACGCCATGACGCGGATTGCGGAGATCCCGGAGGCGTCCTGATCGACCTCCATTCGCATCTCCTGCCCGGCGTCGATGACGGCTCTCCGTCGATCGACGTCAGCGTGCCCATCCTCGAACGCTTTCACGCGGACGGCGTCAGCCGGCTGGTGTGCACGCCGCACTTGAATGCGTCGCAGGCCGACTCGGCGCCGTGGGCTCGGCATCTCGAGATTCTTGGTGAGTTGCGCGCGGCCGCGGGTGACGCCGCACCAGCGTTGGCTCTGGGCTGGGAGATCATGCTCGATCAGCCTGGCGCAGATCTCTCAAGCATGTCCCTCACCCTCGGCGACTCTCGGGCGCTGCTCGTCGAGTTTACGATAGGCGGAATTCCCCGGGGCGCGACAAGCGAGCTCCGGCGCATTGCCAGATCCGGACGAACGCCGATTCTCGCGCATCCCGAGCGATACTACGGCTGCACCGTGGAGCTCGTGCGAGAGTTCCGGAAGGTCGGTGTTGTCATCCAAACCGACGTGTCGGTGCTCATGGGCCGTGGCGCGCCGAGCGACCTCGCGCGCGACCTGTTGGCCGCTGGGCTGGTGGATATCCTTGCGTCGGACAACCACGGTGACCGACGGTCGCTGGCGGCCGGTGCGAAATGGCTGGACGAGCAGGGATCCGACGCGAGTCAAATCCACCTGTTGACGTACGAGAACGCGCGTCTGGTGCTCGCCGACGAGGACCCGGAGCCCGTGCCGCCGTTGGCGACGGGCGGCGCGCTGGATAGGATTCGACGTCTGTTTGCTCGGTAAGACATACTGTACTCAAACGCCTGGATGACGGACTCAACGATGAATCACCCCCTGACCGACGCGCTGTACGAGCTCGCGGAGACTGCGAAACGCACGGCTGACCAGCTCAGCGGACAAATTGAGCAGGCGGCCTCGATGGTTCGGTCAACGCTGGAGCAGGGCGGTACGCTGCTGTTCTGTGGCAACGGCGGATCGGCCGCAGACGCGCAGCACATGGCGACGGAATACGTGGTGCGCTACATGAAGGACCGTCGCGCCTACGCCGCGATTGCGCTCACGACCGACACGTCGCTGCTGACCGCAGCCGGTAACGACATTGGCTTCGATCACATTTTCTCTCGTCAGGTCGAAGCCCTGGGAAGACCCGGTGACCTGCTCATCATTCATTCCACATCCGGAAACTCTCCCAATGTTGTCGAGGCCGCCAAGGCTGCTCGTGCCAAGGGCCTCAAGGTGCTCTCGTTGTCGGCACGCGATGGTGGTGCGCTGGTGGCGGTCAGCGATCTGACGCTGGTGGTCCCCACGACGCGGACGGATCGAGCTCAGGAAGTACACCTCTGCTTGCAGCATCTCATTTGCGAGTCCATCGAGGGCACGATTTGAGCGAGACTTTATGTAAGATGATGTAAGCATATAATGAAAAACGAGTTACAAGATCACTTTAAAGCGATACTTTATATGACGGCTGGGTTGGTAGATCTCACTGGGAAGCGCGCCGTCGTGACGGGAGCATCACGTGGCATAGGGGCGGCCACCGCCCGATTGCTGGCACGGGCTGGTGCCGACGTGATCATTGGGTACCGTTCTCGCGGCGACGAAGCGCAGCACGTCGCTGATTCGTGCCTTTCATTTGGCGTGAAATCTTTTCCACACGCTGCGGACTTATCCACACGGTCTGGCAACGAATCGCTCATAGACCGTGCTGTTGCAGAGTTCGGTGGTGTGGATATTTATGTGGGAAACTCCGGTGTCTGGCCGGACCAACCGGTCCCTGTAACCGACCTGGACGACGACCGTTGGCGATCCACCATGGCCCTCAATCTCGATGGCATCTTCTACGGATGCCGCGCGGCTGCGAAAAATCTCTCCGACGGGGGCTGCATTGTGCTCGTGTCCAGTACTGCCGGCCAGCGCGGCGAAGCGTTTCACGCCGACTACGCCGCGACAAAAGGTGCAATGATAGCCTTTGTCAAGTCACTGGCGGTTGAACTGGCGCCGCGCAACATCACCGTCAACACCGTGGCGCCGGGATGGGTCGACACCGATGCCGTCATGCGCCCGTTCGCGGGCGACGGACGAAGACGCATCGAAGCGGCGATCCCGCTGGGCCGCGTGGCGTCCCCGGAAGACATCGCCGGCCCCATCGTCTTTCTGTGCAGTCACCTGGCTCGGCACGTGACGGGAGAAGTGCTCAACGTGAACGGCGGGAGTGTCCTCTGCGGATAGACCGCGCTTCGGTGCCGGCACCGCCTCTGGCCGTGCTCGAGATTGCCCGCACACTCATTGGCGCGGGCTTCGAGACGTGGTGCGTCGGCGGTGCGGTGCGCGATGCGTTTCTGGGCATCAGTCATCTTGACTGGGACTTGGCCACGTCTGCCCGTCCGGAGGTCGTTCAGCGGCTCTTCCGCCGTACGGTTCCGATCGGCCTGAAGTTCGGCACAGTAGGCGTGCTCGACCGGAACGGTCACATGCATGAGGTCACCACCTTCCGTCGTGACTTCAATACCGACGGCCGACACGCCGAGGTGGAGTTTGGGGTCTCGCTGCACGACGACCTCGCACGGCGAGACTTTACGATCAACGCCATGGCCTGGCACCCGATCGAACAACGCCTTGAGGATCCGTTCGGCGGCCGTGAAGACCTTGACGGCGCCTTGGTGCGGGCCGTCGGCGTGGCCGAAGACCGTTTTCATGAAGATCGTCTTCGCGCGCTCAGAGCCATCCGCTTTGCGGCTCGATTCGGGTTTGCGATCGATCCGGAAACCTGGTCAGCGATCAAGTCATCCGCGCCCCACATGGGTCGGCTGTCGGCCGAACGGGTGAAGCAGGAACTCGAGAAGACGATGGAACAGGTGCTCCGGCCATCGCACGCGCTGCGGCTCTGGCAAGCAAGCGGGGCGTTTCAGACGCTCGTGCCGGCGCTGGCGACGATGCCCGAGCGTAACCTCCTGGCCGTCGATGCGCTTGCGCTCCCTGGTCCCGCGACACGGCCAGCACGGCGCACGCTGCGCTTCGCGGCGCTGTTCGCCGCGGTGGAGTCGCGCGCGCTGGTTGGCGTGCTCAAAACGCTGAAGTTCTCGAATGCGGAAATGACGGCGATCGTCGCGCTGGCTGGAGACTGGAACGCGATCGGGGGAGCGATCGGCGCGCGCTTACTAACGGCCGCCGACCGACCCGACCGCGATGTCCGGCGCTGGGTCGCGCGCGTGGGGAGGCTTCGCGTGGCCTCGTTCAGCCGACTCGCGGTCGCGATGTGGTGGGCCGACGGCAATCTCGGGAACGCCGCACCGCCCCCGCCGGCGTGGCGCGCCTTGCATCGCCAAATGCTCGAGATCGCGTTTCGAGACCCACTCGAGTCATCCGATCTCGCCATCGACGGTGACGACCTGCGGCGCATCGGTGTGACACCCGGTCCGGTCATGGGCCGCGTCTTGCACGCCCTGACCGAACTGGTGCTCGAAGACCCGTCGAGGAACTCCGTCGACGCGCTCACGATCGCAGCGCGTCGTCTGGCGTCCGAGCTCTCGGCCTGATCCATGAATGATTCCGAACGCGATCCGCTCGAACTTCGTGTACCCCGATTCCGTCGGGTGCAAGATTGGTTCATGGTCCGGCGCCGCGGTGGTGTGCACGAACTCTTCGCCTGGGCGAACGCCGAGCGCATTGTGGACGTGTTGCACGCCCTGACGGCGCAACTCGATCCGGCTGTTGACGTCTGCATTGAATCGCGCCGCAGCGGGAAGATCTGGCAGGGTGAGCTGTTGCCGCTCCCGGATGTGCGTGAAGTCCTTGGCCGGCTCCAGACGCCGCTGGCGACCTATGGTGGTGTCGAGTGTACGGTGTATACGCCGGACGATCAGCTCACGCTCACCGCCGCGCTGGCACTCGTGATCTACGCTCGCTCCGACCGGTGGGTGTATCTGCTCGAGGGCATGGGCTTCGAAGAACGCGACGATGCGCCAACGCCAGCGTGGGACGCTGACTCGGCGCCGTTCGGCTTGGCCCCCGAACTCGATCGCGCCCTCGAGTTCGCCATTGAGCGTCTCGATCTCGCGGCCGTCTGACGTCGGAGCCACAGCCATGTCTTCTTTGTTCTCGGCGCAGGTCGCCGAGCCGCTCGCGTCCCGCTTGCGACCCCGTTCACTCGACGAGTTTGTCGGGCAGTCGCATTTGCTGGCCGCCGGCGCGCCACTGCGGGTCGCCATTGATCGGCGCGCCATCGATTCTCTCATCCTGTGGGGGCCACCGGGCGTGGGCAAGACGACGCTCGCTCGACTTCTGGCTCAGGCGACCGACGCGGAGTTCGTCTCGTTTTCGGCCGTGAGCGACGGTGTGGCGCGCGTGCGGGAAGTGGTCACTGACGCCGCCCGTCGACGGGAGTTTGGTCGCGGGACGTTGCTGTTCGTTGACGAGATTCATCGTTTCAATCGCGCGCAGCAGGACGCCTTCCTGCCGCACGTGGAGGCGGGCACGGTGGTGCTCGTCGGCGCGACCACGGAGAACCCGTCTTTCGCGCTCACCGGTGCGCTGTTGTCGCGCGCGCGTGTCGTGGTGCTCGAGCCGTTGTCTCCGACGGATCTGGCGCTGCTCGTGCGACGCGCGCTCGCCGATCGCGATCGTGGGATGGGCGCCCGCGCACTGTCGATGGGCGATGACGCGATCGCGCAACTGTGCACGATCTCCGATGGCGATGCGCGTCGCACGCTGGGTGTGCTGGAAGCGGCGGCGGCGCTTGTAGCAGACGGCGACGAGATCACGAGCGCGCACGTGGTGCAAGCGGCACAGCGCCGCATGCCCCGCTACGACAAAAGCGGTGAGGAGCATTACAATCTCATTTCCGCGTTGCACAAGTCGTTGCGCGGCAGTGATCCACAGGGCGCGCTGTACTGGCTCGCGCGCATGATCGAGGGCGGGGAAGATCCACGCTACATCGTGCGTCGCATGATTCGCATGGCCACCGAGGATATCGGTCTGGCCGATCCGCAGGCGTTGCCGATCGCCATGACGGCCGCACAGACGTATGAACGCCTTGGCTCGCCGGAAGGCGAACTCGCGATCGCCGAAGCGGCGGTGTACCTCGCGACGGCGCCCAAGTCCAATCGGGTGTATGTCGCGTGGAACGCGGCCCTCGAGGCCGCGCGCGACACACCGGCTGCCCCGGTGCCGCTCCACCTGCGCAATGCACCCACCAAGCTCATGAAGGAACTCGGCTATGGCACAGGGTACCAATACGCGTTCGAGGTACCCGACGCCTATCTGCCGCAGGACTATCTGCCGCCGGAGCTGGCGTCGCGTACCTTTTATGAGGCAGGCCCGTTCGGTTTCGAGCGTGACATTGCCAAGCGAATGGCCTGGTGGAAAAGCATGCGTGACCGCACACTCGACGGTCCGTTGCCGGTGGCACCGGTGGATTCGCCTCACCCCGTTGGAGACGGAACGCATCATGAGCTCGACGCGAAGTAACGCAGGCACACGCCGCCGCCAATTGAAACGCGCGGTATTCGGCGCGCTGGCCGCCGCCCTCATGGCAGGCTGCGCCTCGCTCGGTCGTGCCGCGTTTGCCGAACCGATGGTGGAGCTGCGCGATGTGCGCATCGTGGGCCTTGGCATCGACGGGGGCAACGTCGATGTCGTCTTGTCCGTCTACAATCCCAATCGCTTCAATCTCGATGCCACGCGCATGACCTATCGGGTCGACGTGGATTCGGTGCAGCTTGGAAACGGCGCGCTGGATTCGCGCTTTGTCGTGCCGAGCGGCGACACGTCCATGGTGCGCCTCCCAATCCGCTTCACGTATCGCGGCCTCGGCGAAGCCGGCCGTCAGATTCTGTCCACGGGCAGCGTTAACTACCGTGTGCGTGGCGACTTTACCGTGGTGACGCCGATCGGCAACTTTACGCGTCCCTACGATCGCACCGGCCGGTTCAGCACCGTGTCAGGCCCCGGGCGCTAAACGCGTCCGTACCCCAGGAGCTCTACTATTTCCAAGGACATCATCTCTCTCGCTCGCCCCGTCGAAAAGGCGGTCCTCGTTGGTGCGCCACGCAAGCGCGGCAACGAGCGATATCGCATGGACGAGCACCTTGAGGAACTTGCGCGCCTCGTCGACACGGCGGGCGCCGACGTGGTGGGCACACTCACGCAGATCATCGATCGACCACATCCGGGCACGTACCTCGGGAAAGGAAAGCTTGAGGAACTCACGCTGCGCATTCAGGAACTGGGCGCCACGCTGATTGTGTTCGACGACGAGCTGTCGCCCGCGCAGGCGCGCAACATCGAAGCGGCCACGAACACGCGCGTGATGGATCGGGCGGAGCTGATTCTCGATATCTTCGCCACGCGCGCACGTTCGTCAGAAGCGCGGTTTCAGGTAGAACTCGCGCAGCTTGAATACACGCTGCCACGACTGACACGCATGTGGACCCACCTTGATACGATGAAGGGTGGTATCGGGATGCGCGGCCCGGGCGAAACGCAGCTTGAAACCGACCGGCGGCTCATCCAGCATCGCATCAAGGTGATCAAGGAGCGGCTGCTCGATGTGGAGCGCGCACGCGAAGTGCAGCGTCAGCAGCGCAAATCGCAGTTCAAGGTGGCACTGGTCGGCTACACGAACGCCGGCAAGTCGAGCATTCTGCGCTCGCTCGCAAACGATGCCGACGTGTTTGTTGAAGACCGGTTGTTCGCCACGCTCGATCCACTCACGCGCGAAATCGATGTCGGCGACGGGTACACAGTGCTGCTCACCGACACCGTCGGATTCATTCGCAAACTGCCTCACCATCTGGTGGCGTCGTTCCGCGCCACGCTCGCGGAAGCGCGTGAGGCCGACCTGCTGCTGCACGTGGTGGACGTGAGTCATCCGGCATGGGAAGAGCAGCGCGCGGTCGTTGATGATGTGCTGGCCGAGTTGGAGTTGCAGGCCAAGCCCACGCGTCTGGTGTGCAACAAGATGGACGCGCTGCCTGACGATGAACGTGCCGGGTTCGAGGAGCGGGTGCACAACCTCGTGCCGGACGCGCTGTTTGTGTCGGCGCTCGCGCCGGACGGACTGGAGTCGCTTCGTGTTGACCTCGTGAACTCGATTCGTCGGTTGCGGCCCCTTGTGGAGGTGCGCGTGGGCGCGCATCAGGGCGCCGTCCTCGCATCGCTGCACCGTGAGGGCGAGGTACTCGGCCAGCGTGCCGACGGGTCCGACCTGTTGGTGATGGTGCGCGTCGACGACATTCTGGCCGGCCGGTTGCGGCAGGCGGGGGTGGAAATGTCGAGCGCGGGTGGATAGCCGAAGCATCCACCCGCGCTGCGCATCTCGTTCTCGCCATCAATGGGCGTGCAGGGACTCGAACCCCGGACCTCTGCTGTGTGAAAGCAGCGCTCTAACCAGCTGAGCTACACGCCCAAATACCGGGGAGGCCCGGCAGAAAGGTAGAGTAAACGAGTAGCCGAACTCGCGCCAGTGGGCTGGCGTCCCGGTGTGACACGCTGCATTTGTTTGTGGTGAGGGTGTTCGGACCCTCACCGCCATTCAGCCAACTGTCGACTCTCTTCTGGTCTCTTCCATGCCAGCCACCGTGCGCCGCGGCGACTCCGGTCCCGACGTCACCACTCTGCAGTCGCTGCTCAATCGGCAGGTGAGTCCGGTGCCATCGCTTCCCACGTCGGGAGCGTTTGACGCCGAGACCGAGCGTCTGGTGCTGCGGTTTCAGGAGTCGAGGCGCCTCGAACCCGACGGCGTCGTGGGGCGGGTCACCTGGCGCGCGCTGACGCGTTCGCCTCGCTCACGCACGGCGGCCGACGACGAGAGCGTTCCGGTGGTGGACGACGCCCCATGGCTGGTCATCGCTGCTGCGGAAATCGGTCAGCGCGAGATTGTCGGCGTACGACACAACGCTCGCATCATCGAGTATCACCGTACCACAGGACTGCGGGCGACCACCGACGAAGTGCCGTGGTGCGCGTCGTTCGTGAACTGGTGCGTACGGGAGGCAGGGCTGCGTGGCTCCAACTCTGCATTGGCGTCCAGCTGGTTGTCGTGGGGCGTCGCTTCGAGTGCGCCTCGCGCCGGCGCGGTCACGGTGATCTATAATGCGGGTGCGGCCAACTCCGCGTTATCCCGAACCGGCAATCATGTGGGTTTTTTGTTGCGCCAAACCGATGAGCATTTTGTATTGCTTGGCGGTAATCAAAGTAACCGCGTACGCGTGAGCAGCTTCGCGCGCGCGCAGTGGGCGCTGCGTGGATTTCGTTGGGCTCCGTAATGATCGCGGCCTCGCGCGCACGCCTGCCGGTGCGCGCGAGCACTGAAGTGCGTTAGAGAACAACTGGCCGAGCGAACGTTATGGCCTCGACGGCCCGCGCATCGCTTCGAGACGATCCAGCACCGCGCCGAGCAGTCGCAGCTCTTCGCCGTACCGTGCCCAATCGCCTTCACGTTGCGCATCGATCGCTGCCTGATAGTGGCGACGCGCGTCGACAATGAGGCTTTGCATGGTTGCGTCGACAGTGACCGTGTTGGCAGGCGTTGCGGCGTCCGCGCCAACATCCACAATCATCGGCGTGCGTGCATCGCCCTGCTCGCCGAACATCGCCGCGAGTGCGGCGTCAAAGGTTTCCCGCATGATCACCTGATCACCATACGCCACTACCACGCGCTTGAGCTCTGGAATCCGGCCGCCCTCCGCTTGCAGATAGATCGGCTGTACATACAGCAACGACGACTCGATCGGAATGACGAGCAGATCGCCCTTGATCACCTCGGAACCGCGCTGATCCCAGAGTGAGATCTGGCGGGAGATTTCGGTATTCTGACTGATGCGGTTCTCGATCTGCCGTGGCCCGTATACCAGACTTTGCCGCGGGAAGGTGTACACGCGCAACTTCCCGTAGTGTACACCGTCGTTTCGCGCGATCATCCAGGCGGCCAGGTTGTCCTTGCCCCGCGGGGTGAACGGCGCCATGTAGATGAACTCCGCGTCCTTCTCATCAGGCAAACGCATGATGATGTGTCGCATGAACGGCACGGAGCCATCCGAGCGCTCGATGACCGGGATCTGCCACTGGTCTTCGCGGTTGTAGAACTCCGCCGGCGTGTCCATGTGGTAGATGGTGTACAGCGACGTCTGCAGCCGGAACAGGTCATCGGGATACCGGATATGCGCAAAGAGGTCACGCGGCATCTCGGCGATGGGCTTGATCAGGCCCGGAAAGACGTTTGACCAGGCCATCAGGATGGGATCATCGGGGATGGAGGAGAACGCCGAGATCGTTCCGTTGTACGCGTCAATCACGACCTTCACGCTGTTGCGCATGTAGCTCGTGCCATCGGTGGTGCGATAGGCGTACGGGTAGCGACTGCTCGTGGTAAACGCATCCTGAATCCAGTGCAGCGTGCCATCGTCGGCGATCACCATGTATGGATCGCGATCGAACGTGAGGAACGGCAGCGCCTTGCGCACGCGCTCGTCGATGGTGCGATGGTAGAGGATGCGGCTCTCCGCCGTGATGTCTCCGGAGAGCAGGATTTTGCTCGACCCGAAACGCAGCGCGAGCAGCGAGCGCCGCATCAGGCCACCAACCGTCACGCCGCCGCTGCCGGTATACGCACGAAACACATTCGCCTCGCCAGACGGGAAGTCGAACTCCTTCTGATTGGTGTTGACGAACACATGCGACGAGGTGAGTTCTCCGAAATACATCTGCGGGCGCGTGACTTTGAGCGAGCCGGTGGTGCGGGGCGGCAGATCCTGCACGAACAGCACCGGCAGGCCTTCCGGCGTGACCTCGTTCACGGGACTCATCGTGAGTCCCATGCCGTGCGTAAACGTCAGGTGCTCGTTGATGAACGTGCGCGTGGGCAGCGAGGCGGTGTTCAGCTCGCGCGGTGACAGCAGCACCTGGCGATACTTGCCATCGATCCAGTAGCGATCGTCGTCCACGGAGATGAAATCGTAGTACGTACGGATTTCCTGCAGCTGCTTGAACGTGCGCAGTAGCGGCGCGCGGTCCCACAATCGCACGTTGTCGATCGTCTGCTCGTTGCCGGCGATATCGGCCGCGGTGAGGCGCGCTTCGCTGGTCAACTCACGCACTTCCACGCCGTCGAGTTGCCAGGCGAGCCGCGTGGCTTCGATGTGGTGCGCGAGGTACGGCGTCTCCTTGGTGAGCTCGGTCGGGGCGACGACAAACTTCTGCACCAGCCCGGGTAACACACCGCGTCCGATCACACCCACGGCTGCGTAGCTGCCGATGGCGAGGAACGCGTACCAACCCAGCTGAGCACGCATCGCACCAACCAGCACGAGCAGGGCGCCGATCACCGCCACCACCGCCGAAACTCGAAGCGCCGGTAATGTGGCGTTGAGGTCGGCATAACTCGCCCCCACCAGCGGACCCGTAGACGAGTACAACAGATTCGCGCTGTCGACGAACCACAGGCTCACCGCGGTCAGCACCAGCCACAAGGCCAGCAAAACTCCCAGATGGCGACCCGCGGTCGACTCGATACGCAGTCCACGCGGCAGCAGTACGACGTCGCCCCGGAAGAAATACACCGGGATGAGCAACACCAGGCTCAGCGTCAGCAGACTGCGCACAATGCCCAGCAGCGCCGAAAGCGCCGGCAGTGAGAATACGTACCAGCCGATGTCGCGCGCGAAGATCGGATCGGTGGTTCCGAACGACGCACGATTCAAGTACAGCAGCACCGTCTCCCACATCGCCGTTGCACCCAGGGCGATCATGAGCGTCAGTACAATCACCACGGGCTTGGAGAAACGGCGCAGTACTCCGGTGAGATCCACGGTTTGCACAGCCTCCCCGATGCGGACCAGCACAGGTTCCGGAATCGCGCCGCGCTGGGCAAACCACAGATTCCCCGCGAGCACGAGTGCCGCCACGACCGCGACCACCACGAACAACGTCAGCTTGGTCAGCAGAGAGGTGGTGAAGACGGACTCGTAGCCGACCTCCTGGAACCACCAGTAGTCGATGAGCAGGTTGCTCAACGTGGGAAGCAGGAAGATCGCGAGGGGGATCGCGAGGAGAAACAGAATTCTGGGAAACTTGGCGCTCGACACGTCAGACCTCGACTAGGAGATTGAGGGCGGGATGTTCCCACCCTTCACCGGGAGCAGCGAATGCTTACAATTTAGCGCTGTGCTCCTGCTTTCAGTTCGCTGCGCTCGAATTGGCCCTCCGCGCGTTGTCCCCAATCGGATTCTCACATGGTGAACGCATGACTGTGCGCACTGTCAGTTCCCGCTCGTCCGCATGGCATCGCCGGTTGCTTGCCGGTGTACTGGTCACAGCGACACTGCCGTTGGCGGCAGTCGCGCAGCGCGGACCGCTCTACATCGTTGGCGGCGGCCCGCAAACGCCGGCCATGGTCGAGGAGTTTGTGCAGCTCGCTGGCGGATCAGGCAAGGCCAGGATCATTGTCATGGCGATGGCCTCAGGCAGCGGGGAGCGCAGCGGGGAGACCAAGGCGAACGATCTGCGCCAGCTCGGCGCCACGGCAATGAATGTATGGGTGAATCGCGAACAGGCGGATCTCGACAGCGTCGCGCGATTGCTCGACGGCGCCACCGGCATCTGGTTTGGTGGAGGCGATCAGAATCGTCTCGCGAACGTGGTGCGCGGCACGGCGCTCGAACGCGCGATCAAGGCACGCTATGCAGCGGGCGCCGTGGTGGGCGGGACCAGCGCCGGTGCAGCGGTGTTGTCATCGCGCATGATTACCGGAAATGAGCGACGCCTCGGTGGCGATCGACCGCCGAGCGATAGCAGCGACGCGTACATCACGGTCGATCGCAATAACGTGGTGACCAGCGACGGCTTCGCACTGGTGGACAACGCCGTGATCGATCAGCACTTCGTGCGTCGCAAGCGACACAATCGTCTCATCAGCCTGGTGCTCGAGGCACCGCCGCATCTGGGCGTCGGCATTGATGAATCCACCGCGCTTGTGATCGAGCCGGACGGCACCTGGCGCGTGTCGGGGCGCAGCGTGGTGGTGATCTATGACGCACGCAGCGCCAGCAAAACAGCGACCGAAGCGAAGGTGCTCGGTGCGACCGGCGTGGTGATGCACGTGTTGCCGGCTGGTGCCACGTTCGATCCCGCGACGAGTCGCGCCAGGATCCCCTGACTGTGCACGAGGGACGCTGCGTTCACCGGCAGCGTCCCTCGCGACAGGCAGCGCTTGCGCACACGCTACAGCCCGTCGCCCACCTCGCGAGCGGCGAAAATCGCCGCCGTGTTGTGTCCGCCGAAACCGAAGGCGTTGCTGACCGCGACACGAACCGCGCGATGCTCAGCCACGTTCGCGGCCACGCGCACGGTGCACTGCGGATCCATCGAGTCAAGATTGATCACCGGTGGCACGATGCCGTGCACGATGCTCTGAATGGAAAACAACGCTTCCACCGCACCAGCCGCGCCCAGCATGTGCCCGGTCATGCTCTTGGTGGCGGTTGCTGTTGCGATGTCAGCGTGGTCGCCGAAGACCGCGCGGACCGCACTGCATTCTGCGACATCGCCCAGCCCCGTGCTGGTCGCGTGCATGTTGATGGTGTCGACGTCCGTCGGCGCGATGCGTGCCTCGGCGAAGGCCCCCTCCATCGCCAGTCGCGCGCCGATCCCCTCAGGGTGCGGCGCGGTGAGATGGTAGGCATCACACGCGGCACCAACCGCCAGCACTTCGGCGAAGATGGTGGCGCCGCGCGCCTCTGCGGACTCGAGCGACTCCATCACCAGCACCCCGGCGCCTTCGCCGATCACAAACCCATCGCGCGCGGTGTCGAACGGTCGGCTGGCGCGCTCCGGTTCGTCGTTGCGAGTGGAGAGTGCTCGTGCCGCGCCGAATCCACCCACGCCGAGTGGCGTGATGGCGCCCTCGGCACCTCCGGCGAGAATAATGTCGGCGCGACCGGCGCGAATGGAATCGAGCGCGCTCATGATGCAATCATTGCCGGTGGCACACGCGGACACGACAGCGTGATTCGGGCCGCGCAAGCCGTGTTGCATCGCCACCCACGCACCGGCGATGTCGCAGATGATCATCGGCACGAAAAAGGGAGACAATCGCCCCGGGCCGCCCGTATGCCACGTCACGGCCTGGTTCTGGAACGTTTCCATGCCGCCTTGTCCGCTGCCGATGATCACGCCAATGCGGGCGCGCTGTGCATCGGTGAGCGTATTCGTATCGATGCCCGCATGGGCGATCGCCTCATTCGCCGCCGCGACGGCATAATGCGCGTACACGTCCATGCGCTTGGCGAGCTTGCGATCGACGTAGTTGAGCGGATCAAATCCCTTCAACTCGCAGGCAAACCGTGTGCTGTGACTGGAGGCGTCGAAGCGCGTGATGGCGGCGGCGCCGCTGACGCCGCGGACTGCCGCCTCCCATGAGGTGGACGCCGTGAGACCGAGTGGCGTGACGGCACCGAAGCCCGTGACCACTACACGTCGCGGCGAAGTTCGCTGTGAGACCATGCAGAAGAACGCTGAATGTGAGCGGTTGGCGAGACCGCCGTCTGACGTGTGCGGCACCGCGACTGCGGATGGGGGCGGTGGGGCTCGAACCCACGCCTTCCAGTTTATGAGACCGGCGCTCTAACCACCTGAGCTACACCCCCGTGGGACAGACCGCATCCCGATCCTCAACATACAGCGAGGGCGCGGCTGCGAGAACGGGCAGGGCGCGCCACGCGCGGCCGCGCGCTATGGCGTGAGGGGAATGCTGATGAAGATCGTTTGCCCGCGGCTGCGCGCGTTGCTGCCGTCCGTGGGCAGATTCGTCAGTCCCTCCTGGTGCCGCACCACCAACGCCAGGCTCCGAACCCGCGGAATCGCCAGGCGCACGCCCACGATCACCGACGTCTCGTAGCGAGCGATGCCGATCGTCCGGACCGGACGCCCAGTCGCCTGATTATAGAGGACGCTATGGCGGTTATAACCGAGTCCTACCGCCGCGTCGAGTGCCGGACAGAAGTACGACACGCATTGCCCGACCACACTGACTCCGCCGGCCGCATCGAGCCAGCGGGTGCGATACTCGAGGTCCGGTTGGGTCGGAGCCTTGATTTGCGCGCCGCGTTCCCCCGTGCCCGCTTCCAGAAGACCCACCAGCGGCCCAACGAGATTGTGCGTCATGCGCAGGGACGTCGTGGTGGCACGATGTCGCGAAAACTGTTGTCCGGCGAGCGATTCCACCTCGACCAGAGTCGACCACGCGAATCCGATCTGGGCGGCAAAACGCAGCCCCTCGGGTAGCGGGTTGTACTCCTGCGCCGAGGCCAACGAAGCCGGCCCGAGAAGCGCAACAATCGACGCGAACAGAGCCGTCCTCGTACTACGAACAAACCGTGCACCGGCGCTCATGCGCCACCGGTCGCGTGCGTATCGTAGGCGGCGAGCACTTCGTCGGCTGACACCGTGGCTGCTCCGAGCTTCCCCACTTCCACCCCCGCGGCAAAGTTGGCAATGATCGCGGCTTCAAGCGCCGACGCACCAGCGCCGAGCATGGCCGCGAGATACGCGGTGACCGTATCGCCGGCACCGACCACGTCATACACTTCGCGCGCGGTGGTGGGCACCCGATGCACGAGACCACTCGCGTCCACGAGGGCCATGCCACGTTCTCCCAGCGTCAGCAGCAGGTAGTCGACCCCGAGCCGCGCAAACGTGTCCGGCAATGCCTCCGGATGTTCCAGGTCAACGGCCGCGCCCAACGCGCCCTCCAGCTCGCGCCGATTCGGCTTGAATACCGTCGCACCACGATACGCGAAGAAGTTGCGGTACTTGGGATCGACGATGATCGGAATGCCCTTCGCGCGTGCCATCGCCACGGCGCCTTCGATCACCGCCGGTACCAGCACGCCCTTGTTGTAATCCTCGAACACGAGCGCCGTGGCGTGCGGCAGTGCGGCTTCGATCGACTCAAGCACCCGGGTCACCTCCTCGGCACTCAGGTCGGCATCGTCTTCTTCGTCGAAGCGCACCAGCTGCTGGGCGCGGGCCATGACCCGGGTTTTCGTTGTCGTGGGCCGTGCCGCCGTCACCAGCGATCGCGATTGCATCCCGCCGCTGGTCAACATGTCGCGCAACGTTGTCCCGGCAATGTCGTCACCCACAACCGCTACCAGATCGCAACCGGCTCCGAGCGCCGACACATTCTGTGCCACGTTCGCGGCGCCACCCAACGCCTGTCGTCGCTCGCGCACCCGCACCACCGGCACCGGCGCCTCGGGCGAAATGCGGTCAACATCGCCGCGAAGATACAGGTCGAGCATCGCGTCGCCCACGATGCACACATGTTGCGTGGCTGCGGCTGAGAGCAAGGCGCGCAATCGGTCGCGTGCGATCAAGGGTGCGTCGAAGTCCGACGGAGCAGGGATCATGGAGGCGAAAGGTAGCGCGACAGCGCACGTCCGCACATCATCCCCGCGTGCGAACTCCTTCTCCGCTGCTCGTCCTCACCCTGGCCTTGCTGGGCATCTCGCTGGCCGCGCCACTGATCCGATTGAGCGACGCGCATCCGATTGCGATCGCCGCATGGCGGTTGGCGTTTTCGTTGGTGCCCATCGTGCTGCTCGGTTGGCGCAATGACAGCTTTCGAGCGTATCGCACGCTCGACCGTTCGCTCGTTGGGGCCTCGGTGGGCGCGGGAATACTGCTCGCGCTGCATTTCTGGAGTTGGAACGCCTCGCTGCGCTACACCAGCATTGCGGCCTCCGTCACGCTCGTCAACCTGCAGCCGATCATCATTGCGGTGGTCTCTGCCCGTTTCCTCGGTGAGCGGCCGTCTCGCCGGCAGTGGCTGGGCATTCTCATCGCGATGACCGGGGCGATTGCCTTGGCGTGGGTGGACGCGCCGGCCGGTGCTGCCGACGGCAGCAATGCACTGCTCGGCGACACGCTCGCGGTCGTCGGCGCGATCACGGCGGCCGGCTACTATTTGCTCGGGCGGACCGTGCGCAAGGTGCTCGATACCTGGGCCTATGTCTTGTTGGCGTACGGTGCGGCGTTAATCACGCTGCTTCTTCTCGCCGTGCCGACGGGGGCGAGGCTGTGGCCGCAACCTCCGCAGGAACTGGCGATTTTTCTGGGCCTCGCGCTGGGTCCGATGCTGCTCGGCCACACCGGCATGAACTGGGCCCTTGGTCGCCTGCCGGCCTACATCGTCAACCTGACCGTGCTCGGCGAGCCCGTGGGGGCCACGCTGCTGGCGGCCGCCTTGCCGTTTATCGGCGAGGTGCCGAGCGTTGGAACGCTGCTGTGCGGCGCGGTGGTGCTGGCGGGCGTGGTCGTCGCAGCCAAACGATAGCGCGGCTCGATAACCCGTCGGCCAGGTCCGTGCAGCCCCGTCGGCGACGCCCGGGAGCGGTTACCTTTCACGACTTATGTCTGATGCCCTCGAAATGTCACCGCCGACGCCGGTCATCGCTCCGATGACGCAGGTCGCACCTCGTCATGGACCGGAGCTATTCACGCTCGACGTCGCGGTGACCCGGGCGGGTCTCGTGGAATCCACGCACCGCGTGCATGCGGCCGTAGTTCGCGCCGACGGGCATCGCGTGGCCCAGGCCCGCAATCCCGAGCTGCATACATGGTGGAGGTCGTGCGCCAAGCCGTTCCAACTGATGCCGATGCTCGAGGACGGGACCTTCGATCAACTCGGCTGGGGTGACGAAGAGTTGGCGCTCGCGTGCGCGTCGCACGGCAGCGAGCCCGAACATGTCCGTGTGGCTGAACGCATGTTGGCGCGTGTCGGTTTGACCGAAGCGGCGCTGGCCTGCGGACCGCATGAACCGCTGACCGAGCGCGGTGCCCGCTTGCTACGCGAGGCGAATCAGCAGCCCACGCGTATTCACTCCAACTGCTCGGGTAAACACGCCGCGATGCTGGCTCGCGCGGTGGCGCACGGGTGGCCGACCGACGGCTATGAGCGCGCCGGGCATCCGGTTCAGGACGCCGCGTGGCACGCGGTGGCATCGTGGGCTGGGTTACACACGACGGACATTCCGCGCGGTGTGGATGGCTGCGGGGTGACGGTGTTTTCCCTGTCGCTGCACAACATGGCGCTCGCCTACGCGCGTTTGGCGTTGGCGGCACATGAGGGGCAGGTGATGCCCGCGCGCATCGTGCGCGCCATGACGTCGCAGCCACATCTGGTTGGCGGCACCGATCGCTTCGACACGCTGCTGATGCAGGCCGGTGAGGGGCGTTTGATCGCCAAGGTGGGCGCTGAGGGCGTGCATTCGGTTGGTGTGATCGACCGCGGAATCGGAATCGCCATCAAAGTGGAGGACGGCGCGCCACGCGCGCAGTATCCGGCGGTGCTGGCGTGTTTGCAGGCCATCGGGGCGCTACCGGCGCGTTTGCCCGCATCGCTGATGACGATCGCGCACCACCAGATCGTGAACACCCGCGACGATGTCGTGGGTGCGGTGTTCGTCCCCGGTCACGAGGTGGTCCAGCATGGCTGATCGCCCGGTGCAGGCTCACGATGACGGGCGCACGGATTCGATGACGGTCAGCAACGCCGCCTCGCATAGTGTAACCTCGTCGCTGGAGCAGCATCCCGAGCGACTCGACGCCCCCACCATCAAACTCGTGCGATTGGCGGCCGTGCTCGCCGGTGGAAGCGAGGCCCACGTGCGCACCGCGCTCTCGGGTGCAATCAACGGGATTGATCCGGTGTGGGTCGAAGAAGTGATTCTGCAAACGTATTTGTTCGCGGGGTTTCCACGGTCGCTCAATGCGGCCCGTGAATGGCGACGCCTCTCCGGGAGGCCGGCGCCGGAGACCGACGAAGGCACGACGTTCGAGGCCTCGCAGCTGACGGAGCGGGGAGAAGCAACGTGCGCCAAAGTGTATGGCCGGTTCTACGAACCACTTCGCCACAACATCAAAGCGCTGCATCCGGCACTCGATGCCTGGATGGTGACGGAAGGGTATGGCAAGGTGCTGGGTCGTCCGCAGCTCGATCTGGCACGACGTGAACTTTGCGTGGTGGCCGCCTGTGCCATCGCGCGTCAGGACCGGCAGTTGCATTCGCATCTGCACGGCGCGCTCCACGCGGGCGCATCGCCGGCACACGTCGACGCGGCATTGCTCGCGATCGCCGACCTGCTGGATCCGGATGATGTCAAACGATACGTGGGCCTCTGGGCGCGCGTGCAAGGGAAATAGTCCATGTTCATTGATCGCGTCGTCGTGAAGGTTGAAGCTGGCACCGGAGGCTCGGGCGCCTGCTCGTTCCGTCGCGAGAAGTACTATCCCATGGGTGGCCCGGATGGCGGCGACGGTGGGCGTGGCGGCGACGTGATCGTACGCGGAGACAGCAATCTCGCCACGTTGCTCGACTTCACGTATCGCGACTCGTGGATCGCCGAACGCGGCGATCATGGCATGGGCTCGAACATGACCGGGCGCTCCGGCAAAGACGTCATTTTGCCGGTGCCGCCCGGCACGATCGTGCGCGACAAGGAGACCGGCGATTTCATTTGCGAAGTCATGGCCGATGGGGAAGAACACATCATCGCCAAAGGAGGACGGGGCGGCAAAGGCAACGCCTTTTTCGTGACGTCCACGCAGCAGGCGCCTCGCAAATGGCAACCGGGTGAAGAAGGGGAAGGGCGAGTGCTCGAACTCGAGCTCAAACTCATCGCCGATATCGGTCTTGTCGGTCAGCCGAACGCCGGCAAGAGCACACTGCTTTCTGTGGTCTCCGCGGCGCGCCCCAAGATCGCGAACTATCCGTTTACCACGCTCTCACCGAATCTGGGTGTGGTGCCGCTCAGCGATCATCGCACGTTCGTGGTCGCCGATATTCCGGGCATCATCGAAGGCGCGCACGAAGGCAAAGGACTTGGTTTGCAGTTCCTGCGTCACATCGAGCGCACGCGCGTGCTCGCCTTCATGATCTCCATCGAATCGGAAGACTGGCAGGCGGAGTTCAATCAGCTGCGGCACGAGATTCGGGAGTACTCCGACGAGCTGGCCGCAAAACCGTTTTGTGTGGTCTTCACCAAATGCGATCTGCTGGGTGAGTTGTTCGTGCCCGAGATCGAAGCGCCGGGCGCGTTCGGCATGTATGCCGTGAGTGCGCCGGGACGGCTGGGCCTCGACGTCCTGCTCGACGCATGGTGGCGCCGGCTCCTGCAACTGCGCAAGGCCGAAGAGGCTGCCGCGCCGGCGCGAAACGACGCGGCTACGCTCTGATGTCTGAGCGCGCGCGCCGCGATGCGCTGGCATTGTCGCTTATCGCGGGTGTCGGCGCCACGGAGCATGCGCGGCGTGTACAGGGAGCGGGTAGCGCGACCAACGCACTACGAACGTTTGCCGAGAGCGCGGTGGTGGATGCGTGTGCGAGCGCCGACGCGCTCTTGGCGCGCGCCCGCGAACTCGGCGCACTGTGTGCCCTGCCGGGAGACGCGCCGTACCCGCCCGGGCTGCACGCGCTGCGTGCGCTGCCGCCTGTGATCTGGATGCAGGGCACGCCCGCGTTGGCCGCGCAGCGCAGTGTCGCCATTGTCGGAACCCGCACCGCCTCGCCCGGTGGGCTCCGGTTCGCACGGGAACTCGCCGAAGCGTGCGCGGGTGCCGGGCTGTGCGTGGTCAGCGGTCTGGCCCGGGGAATCGATGGGGCCGCGCACCTCGGTGCGCTCGAAGCACGTGGCAGCACGGTCGCGGTACTGGGGACCGGTCTCGATATTCCGTATCCGCCGCAGCATCGTGCGCTGCAATCCCGCATCGCTCAGGAAGGATTGCTGCTCAGCGAAGTATCGCTCGGCGAGCGTGGTCACGCCGGCACGTTCCCGCAGCGCAATCGCATCATCGCGGCGCTGGCCGAAGTCACGGTGGTGGTGGAAGCCGGTCGCGAGAGCGGCGCCCTCATTACGGCGCGCGTCGCGCACGAGTTGGATCGCACCGTGTGCGCGGTACCGGGCTCGGTACACGCGCCGGAGTGCATCGGCTCCAACGCGCTGATTCAGTCTGGCGCGCAGGTCATCTGTACACCCGACGATCTCCTGCGTGAGTTCCAGATCGAACGCGAGCGAGCGACGCCGCCGGCGCTCGAGGGCGACGCCGCCGCGTGCTGGCACGCGCTGCAGCAAGGCACCACGGACGTCAGCGCGTTGGCTGTGCGGGCGGGACTCGATATTCGCCGCGCGAATATCGCGCTGGCCGCGCTCGAACTGCATGGTCTTCTGGAGATCGATGCCGGCGGCACCGTACGTCCACTCGTCTCGGTCGGCGTGGGGTGAACCGCAACCGGCACGTTTACGTACACGTTCCGTTTTGCACGCGACGCTGCAGCTACTGTGATTTCGCGATTGCGGTGCGCCGGCAGGTGCCGGTGCGTGAGTTCGTCCGCGGCGTCGCCAATGAGTTTGTGGCACGTGCCGTCGCGTCGCATGCCGTGGACACCATCTATCTCGGTGGCGGCACCCCGTCCCGCTTGGGTGGCGACGGAGTCGCCGCGCTCCTGGACGTCGTGCGCGAACGCTGCGAACCGCAATTCGGCGCAGAAATCACCATCGAGGTCAATCCCGAAGATGTGTCTCGCGAGGACGCCCGCACCTGGGTCGCCGCCGGCGTCAACCGCGTATCGCTCGGTGTGCAGTCGTTCCACGATTCGGTGTTGGCGTGGATGCATCGCGTGCACGATGCGCGCGCCGCCGTTCGCGCCATGTCCGTGTTGCGCGAGGCCGGACTGCACGATGTGTCGGTTGATCTCATTTTCGCCGTACCCTCGTCCCTCGAGCGTGACTGGGAGCGCGATGTGGCTCAGGCGCTATCGCTCGAACCCACGCACATCTCGCTTTACGGTCTGACTATTGAATCCGGGACGCCGCTGGGCCGCTGGACCGAGCGCGGTACGGTGCATGAGGCGCCCGAAGAATCGTACGAACGCGAGTTTCTCCACGCGCACCGGGCCCTCACGGACGCCGGATACGCGCACTATGAGGTGTCGAACTACGGGTTGCCCGGGCGGGAGGCGCGCCACAACAGTGCCTACTGGCGTGGCGTGCCCTATCTGGGCCTTGGCCCCTCGGCTCACGGTTACGATGGTCGTGAGCGGCGCTGGAACGCGCCCGCCTACGCCGATTGGCAGCGCCTCGTCGATACCGGTCGAGATCCCGTCGGCGGCGCTGAGATCCTCTCGCTCGCCAATCGCGACGCCGAGGCGATCTATCTCGGGCTCCGCACCACGGGCGGTCTCGAAATAACCGATGCGGAACGGGCGCTCGCGCGTCCGTGGGAAGACGCCGGTTGGGTCACGGTGAGTCCGGACGGGGTTCTTCAGTGCACCGCTTTCGGCTGGCTTCGGCTCGACAGTCTGGCCGCGACATTGACAGCGCACCGAAGTCCTTAGTACACTTAGGGTTATGGCATTTCCAGAGCTCAGTGATCGAGAACGACATGTTCTCGAGGCCGTCATTCAGGCGTACGTGGCCACCGCCGAGCCCGCCGGATCACGTGTGTTGTCGCGTCGATTCGATCTCGGGGTGTCGCCGGCGACAATACGCAACACCATGAGCGACCTCGAAGAAAAGGGGTTTCTCTATCATCCGCACACATCGGCCGGACGCATTCCCACCGACAAGGCGTACCGCGTGTACGTCGACTCGCTCATGCGCGTGGAAGCCATCTCCGCGCAGGATCGCGATCATCTTGCGCTGCGGATCACGGCTGGCGGATCGGCGATCGAGGCGATTTTGCGTTGTGCGGCGCAGTCGCTCGGCGTGCTCACGCAGGAGCTTGGTGTGGCGATGGGGCCGCGCTTCGATCGCGCGATTCTTCAGCGCCTTGAGCTGGTGCGTGTGTCGTCGGAACGCATTCTGATGGTGCTCACGCTGGGTGGCGGCTCTGTGCGCACAATTTTTGTCGAGGTGCCCGGCACCATCGCCGATGAAGCGCTGGTCGAAGTGACGATTGTGCTCAACGAGCGCCTCTCGGGACTGACGCTCGAGGAGGTGCGCACGTCGCTCAGCAGCCGTCTTCGCGATGTGCCGGGCTCCGCCAACGCCGCCGCGCTGCTCAACATATTCGTACAGGAAGGCGAACAGGTATTCGCGCGCGCTGTGGAACCCGCCGACGATGTGGTCCTCGGTCAGGCGTCGTTGCTCGCCGAGCAGCCCGAGTTCTCCACGGGGGAACGCATGCGGCAACTCATTGAGTTGACTGAACGGCGGCAACAGCTCGCGACATTGCTGCAGGCGCGCGCCGGCTCGTCGGGTCTCAGCATCACGATCGGCAACGAACACGGCGATCCGGGAATGGACGCGTTTACCGTGGTCACCGCCGAATATCACGCCGGCGCGCTGTCAGGCGTGATCGGTGTGATCGGGCCAACACGCATGCCGTATCACAAAGTAGTCGCACTTGTATCGCACACATCGCAGCTCGTATCCGAGCTGCTCAGTTAAGCTACATACCGGACTGCACATGGCTGATTTTTATGCGACGCTGGGCGTGGCCCGCGATGCGTCTGACGACGATATCAAGAAGTCTTACCGAAAGCTCGCGATGCAGTGGCATCCCGATCGCAACGGCGGCTCAAAAGATGCCGAAGAAAAGTTCAAGTCCATCACTGAAGCGTACGACGTGTTGCGTGATCCGCAGAAGCGTGCCGCGTACGATCGCTACGGAGAGGCGGGACTGCGTGGCGGTGGCGGTGGGGGGTTCGAGCACGTCGACCTGTCGGAGGCGCTGAATATTTTCATGCGTGACTTCGGCGGCTTCGGCGACATGTTCGGCGGCGGCGGAGGACGTCGTGGCGGTGGTCCGCGCGCGGGGAGTGATCTCAAGCTGCCACTGCAACTGACGCTGGAAGAAGTCGCCACCGGCGTCGAGAAGAATGTCGTGGTGAAGGTGCTCGATCCGTGCGACAAGTGCGAGGGCAGCGGGGCCGAGCCCGGCTCGAAGCCCACGACGTGTAACACATGTGCCGGTGCCGGTGAAGTTCGGCGTGCGCAGCGATCGTTCTTCGGTCAGTTCGTAAGCGTTGCGCCTTGCCCGACGTGTGCGGGCGAGGGCGTCGTGGTGGCGAGTCCGTGCCGTAATTGTCGCGGAGAGGGACGCGTGCGCGGCGAAAAGACGGTGCGCATTCAGGTGCCGGCGGGTGTGGCCACGGGTCAGTATATGACACTGCGGGGCGCTGGCAATGTCGGCCCGCGCAGCGGCCCACGCGGCGACATTCTCGTCGTCTTCGACGTCCTGGAAGACGAACGCTTCGAGCGCGATGGCGAAGACCTCTTCTGCGAAGCGCTGGTCACCTATCCGCAGCTTGTGTTCGGCGCGGACATCATGGTGCCGGGGGTGACGGCCGAACTGTCGCTCCGTGTGCCGGAAGGAACGCAAAGCGGGACAGTGTTTCACCTGCGCGGTCGCGGACTGCCGCGTGTAAATGCGTCGGGCACGGGCGACCTGCACGTCCGCGTGCAACTCTGGACGCCGCAGGAGCCGTCGCAGGAAGAAATTGTGTTGCTGAAACAACTCGCCGAGTTGCTGGGCAGCGCGCCGCCGCAGCGCGAAAAAAGCATCTGGTCGAAGATGAAGGAAGCGTTGGGTGCCTGAGGTCCCGTGGACGGCAGTGCGGGTACGGCCGAGTGTACAGGCCGTGGCAGTGCGGAGTGCGCTCATGCAAGCCTTCTTCGATGCCGGCGCGCAGGGCTTGCATGAAGACGGCGATCAGCTCGTCACGCACTTTCCTCCAGGCACCGACCTGGACGCCGTGCGACGAGCGCTCTTGTCGGCAGATCCAGAGGTGTCGATCGACATCGCCGGTGTGCCGCCGATCGACTGGAGCGAGTCGTGGAAAACGGGACTCGCCGCGCATCAGGTGGGGGAGCTCATTGTCACGCCGCCGTGGCTTGCCGATCAGTACGACGCGGCACGTACCATCGTGATCGATCCGGGCATGGCGTTCGGCACCGGGGAGCACGCCACCACGCGCGGCGTCATGCGCTTGCTCGGCGGGGTGATGCGGCGCGGCGACACGGTGGCCGATCTGGGTGCGGGCAGTGCCGTATTGGGGATCGCCGCCGCCAAGCTCGGCGCGTCGCGGGTGTATGCAATCGAGCTTGACGAAGAAGCAATTCCAAACGCGCGCGCCAATGTAGAGCGCAACGGCGTCTCGGAGATCGTGCACGTGTTTCAGGGTGGCGCCGAAGGCTTGCTGCCGCTCGTGGCGCCGGTGCGCATCATTCTGGCGAACATCATTTCGTCCGTGCTCGAGGAGTTGCTGCCGTCGATTGCTGCCTCGCTCATGCCCGGTGGTGCGGTGATTCTGAGTGGTATCCTGCAGGAAGAGCGGGCGCACATGGTGGAGCTGCTGAGCGTCTCCGGCTGGAGCATCACGGCTGAGGACGCGGAGGACATCTGGTGGAGCGTCGCGATAGCGCGGGCCTAGCCGTCTTCGTCACGAGCGAGCCAATCATTCTCGGCGCGACCTGCGCGCTCGGCGAGGATGAAGTGCGGCATCTCAAGGTGCGACGCATCGACATCGGCACGGTGATCGGCTTGCGCAACGGTGCAGGGGTCGTGGCCGAGGGTACGCTGGTGCGATTGTCGAAACAGGGCGCGCATGTTGAGGTGTCGTACGTCGAGCACGTTGCGCCGCCGTCGCCGCTGCATCTGCTTGTGCCGGTCGCCGACCGGGACCGGTTGTTGTGGTTGGCCGAGAAGGCTGCGGAGCTGGCGTGCACCAGTTGGCGCCCCGTGCTCTGGAAACGATCGCGCAGCGTCTCGCCGCGCGGCGAGGGCGTCACCTTTCAAGCGAAAGTGCGTGCGCGCATGCAGGGTGCGCTGGCGCAATCGCATGGGGCGTGGCTGCCGCAGTTGTTTCCCGAAGCGACGATCGATCGCGCCATTTACGCGGCACCGGAAGGGACGCGACTGGTGCTGGATACGAAGGGATCTCCGATGGCCGCTCGTGGAGCGTCGGCGCTGGCATCGCCCGTCGTGATCGCCGTGGGACCCGAGGGCGGTTTCGAAGCCGATGAGTTGGAAGCGCTGCACGCCGCCGGCTTCGCATCAGCCGGGCTTGGTGAGACGATTCTCCGATTTGAGACGGCGGCGGTAGTGGCCGCCGGAATCGTGCGCGCGTCGTAGCGCGTTTTGCCGAGCCGGCGACATACCTGGCGGACCTTGATTGAAGTTCCTTCTGGGAAGCGACGGCCCGCGTCAAGCCCCCCGTTGCTGTTGCGGGGCTTGCCGAAGTTGCTGCTTCGGTGATCCGAGCGATCCTCGAGGTGCTGCCCAACCTTCTGTTCGCGCTCTTCGATGGGACGCTTTGGTCCCGGCGCATGCGGGTGGTACGAAGGAGCGGGACGGCGCCAACTATGCCACGACGTCGATGGTCCGTGGTGCGTCAAGGAATTTCACGCGCTCTGTCGCTCCCGATTCAGTCAACTCGATCCGCGCACGGTGTCCGGCGCTGCGCGATCTGCACGGTCCACGCGCGTAGCGCCGCAGTCTCAGCGGACTTCGAGCGCAGGATCTGCCACGCCGCTTCGACCAAGAGCCACCGCATCCGGCCGTTGCCCGCCATAATGATAAGCCCGAGCTGCCGCTTCTCCCCCGAGCTGCGCTCGCGCGGAATGAGGCCGAAGTACGCCTCCAACTCGTGCGCCGTGCGAAACCGCGTGATGTCGTCGATCGTGGCCACGAACGCGCTCGCTGTGACCGGTCCCACGGCCGGCGCCGTGGTGAGCCGCGTCGCGATCGGATCCTGCTTCGCGCAGGCGGCGATCCATGCTTCCGCGACCGCGATCTGCGCATTGAGCGGCGCGAACACCGCGAAGAGCGGCGTCAGTTCCGTCGTCAACGTCGGCGAGAGGTCGAGCGCCGCGATCCGTGTGGGCACCCACGCGCTCGAGCTGGTGGGGACGCGCAGTCCGTCGCGACGCACCAGCGCGTTCGCCTGCGCGATGTACCGCGACCGTGTACGCACCAGCGCATCCCGCACGGCCAACTCGGCGCGCACGTGGCGTCGCGCCTCGGAGAGGCGATAGGCGGGCCGCCACGCGCCCGTTTCGCACGCGTCCGCTAACGTCCGCGCCGCGCGCGTGGAGTTGACCCGATTTCGTGGACGCCTAACTCGCCCTAATTTAAGGGTGGAGGTAACACATGAAATCAAAGCAAGGGGATGGGCACCGTGAACGCCGCGCGTTCAGTGCGGAGTTCAAAACGGAGGCCGTGCGCATGATGCACGAGCGACGTACCTCGGGCATGTCGCTGGCACAAATCGGTCGCGAGTTGGAGGTGCGCCCCGAACAGCTCCGGTTGTGGGCGCGCCTGCAGGCGGAGGGAACGCGGCCCGACGGCCCGGTGCCTGGCGAGACGCTTGAACAGGAGAACCGGCGCCTCCGGCGCGAGTTGGCCACGCTGCAACAAGAGCAAGCGTTCGTAAAAAAAGTGGCGGCGTACTTCGCGAAAGAGTCGCGATGAGGTGCGCCGTGATTGCTCGCCACCGCGGCGAGTTTTCGGTGCGACTCATGTGTCGGGTGTTGGAGGTGTCGGTCGCCGGGTTTTACGCGTATCTCAAGCGCCCCGAGCCGTGGCGCGCGCTGATCGACGAGGTGCTGATGGCGCGCGTGCGGGTGGCGTTTACGGAGAGCGACGGCACGTACGGCGCGCCGCGCATTGAGCGCGAGCTGCGCGCGGAAGGCTTGCCCACGAGCACCAAGCGCGTGGCGCGCCTGATGCGCGAGGCAGGACTCGTGGCGCGTCCACGCCCGCGCCAGCGCGTGGTCACCACGGACTCGACGCATACGGATCCGATTGCGCCGAATCGGGTGGCGCGTGCGTTCGACGTGGACGGCATCGCGCTCAATACGATCTGGGTGGGGGACATTACCTACGTTCCGACGCGCGACGGTTTTCTGTATTTGGCGACGGTGCTTGATCTGGGCTCACGTCGCTGCGTGGGATGGGCGATGCGGGACTCGCTGGAAGTGGAGCTCGTGCTCAGCGCGTTGCACATGGCGCGAGAGGCGCGGCGGCCCGCCCCGGGGCTCATCATGCACACGGACCGTGGCAGTCAATATGCGTCGGCGGCGCACCGCGAGGCACTCCAGGCGCATGGGATGCTGGCGAGCATGAGCGGCAAAGGCGATTGTTATGACAATGCCGTCGCGGAAAGTTTCTTTGCGACGTTGGAGTTCGAGTTGATCATGCGCAATGATTGGCATACGCGGGAGGAAGCGCGTCGCGCGATTTTTCGCTACATCGAAACGTGGTATAACCGAAAGCGGCGGCATTCCACGTTGGGGTATATCAGTCCCGCCGAGTACGAGGCACAGCAGCAAATGGCCGCGTAGCACTAATCACATACGTGTCCACTTTTTCGGGGCAATCTCATTGTGACGTTAAGCACAGCACGGCAGATTGGAATAGCGGCGCAGGCCTTTGCGGTCACTTACGGTCTCTCAGCACCTCCCGATGAACACCCGACGAGAATGGCGATCAGTAGAAACGTTCGTTGTATGCGCATGCACGCTGTACGTTGCTCAAAGAGGCAGGTTTCGCGCGTCGACTACTGCCGTGCAATTGCCCCGATCCATCGGCCCGTGTTGCCGCGGCCGACGCCCAGATGCCTCGCGCCGCGCGCCGAAGTCTGTCGACCAGACGGTTGCCCGGGCCCTCTGAAACGCGGTTGCGCGCACCATCGCACGCGAGGTGTCGCCGAAACGCACGTCAAAGCACCGATTACATTTCAAGGCTTACCCGCGGTGAGGCATCCGGGCTACGGCAGCAAAAACAGCACGGCGAGCAGCCCTGAGATCGAGAGCGTGATGGAGTACGGCAGCGCCATCCATACCATGCGGCCGTACGACAGGCGGATAAGCGGCGCCAGCGTTGACGTCAACAGAAAGAGAAAGGCGGCTTGTCCGTTCGGCGTCGACACGCTCGCCAGATTGGTACCGGCGTTGATCGCCACGGCCAGTCGGTCAAACTGTTCGCGGGTCAACTCCCCGGCGGCGAAGGCGGCCTGCACCTCGGTGATATACACGGTCGCCACAAACACGTTGTCGCTGATCGCCGAGAGCGCGCCGTTGGCGAGATAGAGCGCGCCGGTCTGCCTCGTGCCCTCGAGCGCCAGTACGGAACGAACGAGCGGCTCGAACAGATGCTGATCATGGATCACGGCCACAATGCCGAAGAACACCACCAGCAGAGCCGTAAACGGCATGGCTTCGGTGAACGCGCGGCCGAGTCGATGCTCCTCGGTAACTCCGTTGAGCGCCGTGGCAAGCACGATCACCGTCAGTCCGATCAGCCCGACTTCACCAAAATGGAAACCAAGAGCGGCCACCAGGAGCAGCGCAATGATGCCCTGCACCCACAACATCGCGATCTCCTGCTTTGAACGCTTGCCGGACTGATGCTCGTCGTACGCATTCAGGATCTGACGCACGTTGTCGGGCAACTCATCGCCGAAGCTGAACCAGCGCATCTTTTCAACGACAACGCACGTGAGCAAACCGACGACCAACACCGGCATCGACACCGGGGCGACCGTCAGAAAGAACTGCTGAAAATCCCATCCCATGACTTTGGCGATCAACAGATTCTGCGGTTCGCCAACCATGGTGCTCACGCCGCCAAGCGCGGTACCCACAGCGGCGTGCATCATGAGGCTGCGCAGAAAGCCCCGGAACATGTCGAGGTCCGAGCGATCAAGCTCACCGATCTCATCATCGCCGTTCACGTCGTGCTCGTGATGGTACTGTTTGCCCGACGCGACCTTGTGATAGATCAGATAGAAGCCGTGCGCGACCGTGATGACGACGGCGGTGACGGTCAGCGCATCGAGAAACGCAGATAGAATCGCGGCGACCGCGCAGAACAGCAGCGACAGCATCGGCTTCGATTTCACACGCAGCAGCAGCTTGGTGAAACCGAAAAGCAGGAGTTCCTTCAGAAAGTAGATGGCGGCCACCATGAACATCAGCAGCAGCAACACCGGGAAATTCTGCACCACCTCTTCGTACACGGTCTCGGCCGATGTCAGTCCCATCATCACGGCTTCGATGGCCAGCAGGCCGCCGGGCTGCAGTGGATAGCACTTGAGTGCCATCGCGAGACAGAAGATGAACTGGAGGATCAACACCCAGCCCGTGATGAACGGGCCGGCCGTCATCATGAGCAGTGGGTTGGCGATCAGGAAACCGACGATGGTGAGCTTATACCAGTCCGGCGAGTGACCAAGAAAGTTTTCGGCCAACGCACCCGCCACAGTGATTTTGGGCATTCAGACGGGTCCGAACTTCGAGAATCGATCCCACGTGGGCATGCAGACGTCGGGCAGGGGAGGGGTGCGGCACACGGCCGGGGGTTGCCGGGGGAGGCGGTGCAGGAACGCTAACGCCGTGCTCGCTCAACCGTGAGGGGCGGCGCGATCAGCGAAAGTTGATGCCGAACACGATGCCCCCGGTACTGTGCGCACGCCCTGTCCTGAAGGTCCGGCTGCCATAGGCGCGGAAAAACTCGACGAAACGTGCGTCTGAGCGATAGACAAGGCCGATGTATTGCCGATAGACGGCGCGCGAGAGGTCGGTCGTGGCAATCGTATAGGGACTCGATCGATTCAGCATCCCGCCTTGAAGCGTGGCATCGTAACCGACGAGCTGCAGCTGCGGTTTGATGTACGCGTACAGCGCGCGCGAGCCCGCGTGCGAGGATGGTCGCAGCGCTGGCAGGCGACCAAGCATCAGCGTGGTGCCGGTCGTGAGCCCGGTCTGGTACGTGCCAACACGGGCCACGCCGTTCGCCGACAGCAGCGCGAGATTGCGCCAGCGCCGCACAGTCTGTTCACCGGTGACCTCGTAGTTGAGAATGAGGTCGTTTCGGATCTGATGCGTCCATCCCATCGGAATCGTGTTGCCGGTGCGACGATGAATGTAGGTCTGGATCTCGCGTCCGCCGGCGCCCGGTCCGATAATGCCTACGGTGAGTGATGACGAGGTGACGCGCGCGCCAAACGAGTCAGTGGCGATGACGAACGCGCGCAACTGCTTGGTTCCGGCGTATGGGTGGTCGCCCAGCGGAATCGTCGCCTGCTTGAGATCGCTTGACGTGTAGCCGTCGTCTTCAAACGCCACGCCGAAGCGGGTGCGCATTGCCTTCGGCGCGAAGAGCAGTTTTGCAATGCCGGGAAGCCGCAGTCGCGGATGCACCACTTCCACGTGCACGCCCTGCGTGTAGTACCGATCCGTCGCGCCGAAAAAGTCGTTCTCGTAAGTGAGGCGCCAGTATGCATCGGTGTGCATGGCGCGCTCGATACCTACCGTGCTGATCGCTTGCGCGTTCATCACCGCTGGCGCGGCGAGCGATACGCAAATGAGGAGCGCCGAGCGTCGTGCGGCGGGTGATCGACGGATTGTGCTCGCTGCCGCGGGAGTTGTTGTCATCGTTAACGGTACGCGCAGGAGCGTGCCGATGGATCTACCGATGTATCTACCGTGCGGCGGGCGGCGTCCGCGACACAGAGTCAGGTTTGGTCACGATCAGAACGGCGCCCCCGCGCGCTTTGGGGCCGAATCGAACGACGGCGCTGTCCGGAGGAAGGACTGCGATGTCCAGCACGTCGACCGCGTCGACGCCGAGCCACTCCATCAGCTGAATCGGCCTTTGCGTGCGCCGCGAATCCGCCTCATGCTACGGTGTCCGCACGTCAATCGCCCCATTTGGCAATCGTCGGCCGATCGCGCGCGGCAGCCGAGTTGGCCGGGTTCACGCCCCCGCTCAACTGAAACGTTCCGGCGAGAGGAGTGGCCGACACTGTGGAGAACGTGAGGGAACCCGGTCCCGGTCCTGCGGCATCGGAGAGGTTCGCATACCACAGATTGGGGCGAGCGTGAACTGTCCGATGCCGGAATACCCCGAACCGGCGGGAATGCCATGGCTCGCCCCGCTGAGCTGAGAGGTCCCGGGCGTGATCGGGGTCAGTCGACCAACCGTGATCAGGATCTGTCGCGCGTCAACCAGGCGCCGGTCGTCCCAGACGCGAGTCGCCGTCAGTACAAAAACACCTCATGCACAATCTTGTCGTCGGCCACCGTGTACAACGCGACCTCGTCGAGGGTCACGCGCGAACCCGTGGCTTTCGGCGTGACATCAAACTGAAAATGGACCGCGAACTGATCACCGTTCACAAATGGGCCCTGCACAACCGCGCCGTGCACCTCGTGATTCTCGACCCACCACGCACCCTTGCCGCGCACAGCCTCAATGCCGCGCACTTCCCGCATAGGCTCCTGGGCCTCAACGCTGACCACGGCGTCGGCATACAACTCAGTGATGGCGGCGTCGTTCTGTCCGACGCGGCAGAGGGTCACCAGACGGTCGCCAACTTCACGGGTGGTCATCGTAAGACTCCGACGCACAAGAGAGGGGAGGTTGCTTTGAGCAGATGAAGTTCCGATGTTCCCGTGTGAGCGTCAAGTCATGGATGGTGCGTCACCCGTAACGATTGTCAACCGGTGGTCCCGCGGGCGACTGCACCACGCGCGTCTCATCCCCCACCCTCCAGTTGGCATGATATGTCTGACCACGCGTGTCTGTTCTGCCGCATCGTATCCGGGGAGATTCCGGCCACCGTCATCGCACGAAACGAGCACGCGTTGGCGTTTCGGGATATCGCGCCGCGGGCGCCGGTGCACGTGCTGGTAATCCCGACGCGGCACATCGCGTCCCTGAACGCGGCGGACGACGCCGCGGAACTCGGCCACCTGGCGCTGCTGGCGGCCGAGGTGGCGCGGCTGGAAGGGGTGGCGGAGTCGGGCTATCGGGTGGTCGCCAACACGGGATCGGATGGCGGTCAGACGGTTCATCACCTGCATCTGCACGTGCTCGGCGGCCGGACCATGAACTGGCCGCCGGGATAACGGCGCTCACGTGCCTTGACCGGACCGCCCGCTCGTGGTAAGCTACATGGCTGTCACCTGATGACTTACGTTCGATCCACCGCTCTCGTGCACGTTGGGCGGCCAACGGGCGTTTGTCATCGTTTCACCCCCGCCGATTGGCGGACACGCGACGTGCCTCGTCGCACCACGGCCCCACGGGAGAGTTTGGTTTGTCGGAGATCATCATCCATGAGGACGAGAACTTCGAACGCGCCCTCAAGCGCTTCAAGAAGAAGGTAGAGAAGGCCGGTATCCTGTCCGACCTGCGCAAGCATCGCCACTATGAGAAGCCCAGCGAGCGTCGCAAGCGGAAGCTCAACGCCGCGATCCGCAAGAACCGTCGCACGCGCGTCTGAGTCTGGCCACGGTGGCCGCACTCGCCCCATTGTTCGCGCGCATTCAGGACGATCTCACCGCCGCCCGGCGCGCGAAGGATAAAGATGCGTTGCTCTTGCTTGGCACGGTGCTCGCGGATCTCCGCAACCGTGAGCTGGAAAAGCCAGAGTCGCTCAGCAACGACGAGGTCATCGACATCGTTCGCAAGGGCATCAAGCGTCGCCGCGAGTCGCAGGCTATGTTCGAAGCGGGCGCGCGTCCAGAACTCGCTGCCCGGGAAGCTGCAGAGGCTGCGAGCCTCGAAGCGTATCTCCCGCCGGCTGTGTCCGATGACGAGTTACGCGGTGCTGTGCGCGCGGCGATCGCCGGCGGCGCCGCCAATCTTGGTGCGATCATGGGCCGGGTCATGCCGCAGTTCAAGGGGCGTGCCGACGGCAGTCAGATCAGCGCCATCGCCAGGGAAGAACTCGCGGCCGAATAGTCATTGCGCCGCGCTGGGTTGAGGAGCACATGAACGCCCACGCGCTCGCGATTCTCGAACTCTCCCGCGTACTCACGTTCGTAAGTCAGCGTGCGCATTCCAGTCCCGGCGCTGCCGCGGTGCGCGCACTCGCGCCGTCGGCCGATCTGCCGTGGGTGGTCGCGGAGCATCAGCGCGTTTCCGCCATGCGCTCCATCATCGCGGGCGAGCCAAAGTGGACGGCCGAGCAGATCCCCGATCTCGCGGCCCCGCTGCAGCGACTGCGCGTTGACGGGGTGAGTTGGACGGCGTCGGAGTTGGTGCACGGCGCGACGTTCCTGCGGTCGTCACGGCGCACGCGTGATGCGCTGCGCGATCCGCGTCGCCCGGCCATGGCGCGCGCCCTACTCCAGCCATTCGCCGATGCGCTGGTGGAAGCGCGGCCGGAAGAAGAAGCGATCGGCCGCGCTATCGGCGATGATGGAGAAGTCCGAGACGACGCCAGTTCAGCGCTGCGCAAGATCCGGCAGGAACTGCGGCGCGCCGAAGGCGAACTGGTGCGACTGCTCGAGCGTGAGATGGGCAAGCTGGAGTCGCATCATCAGGTCAGCGACGCCTCGGTCACGATGCGTAACGGACGCTGGGTCATGCCGGTGCGTCGCGAGGCGCGTGTGGTGGTGGGCGGACTCGTGCACGATACGTCGGGCACCGGTGCGACCATCTTTGTCGAGCCGCCCGCGGCGGTAGAGTTCGGCAATCGAGTGAGGGAACTCGAGATCGATGAACAGCGCGAGATCGAACGGATTCTGCGCGCACTCACCGCGCTGTTGCACCCATTGTACGAGCCGCTGCGCGCCGCCTACGCGGCCCTCGTCGCCCTCGATTGTCTGCTCGCGCGCGCGCGCTATGCCGACGACGTGCACGCGGGCGACGCCGAGTTTTCGACACCGCAAGCAGGGTGCGAGTTCGTGCACGCGAGACATCCGCTGCTGCTGGCGCAAGGCATCAACGTGGTGCCGTTCACGCTGCAACTCGACGCTGGCGAACGCACACTGCTCGTGTCGGGCCCGAACACCGGCGGCAAGACCGTACTGCTCAAGGCCATCGGGCTCCTGTCCATGATGGCGCAGTGCGGTGTGCCAGTGCCGGTGGCGGGCGGAAGTCGTTTGCCCGTGTTCGACGACGTCTTTGCCGACGTCGGTGATGAACAATCCATCGAAGCGAGTCTCTCTACGTTCAGCGCGCATCTCAAGAATCAGGGTGAGATTCTGCTGCGCGCCACGCACGATTCGCTCGTGCTGATGGACGAAGTGGGATCGGGGACCGATCCGGCTGAAGGTGCGGCACTCGGGGGGGCCATTCTTGAGACGCTCACGCGACGTGGCGCGATGACCGTGGCCACGACGCATCTCGGGCAACTCAAGTTGCTGGCGACGGAAGTGCCCGGTGTGGTGAACGCATCACTGCAGTTTGATGCGACGTTGCTCGCGCCTACGTACCGACTCATCAAGGGTGTGCCGGGCCGCTCGTACGGGATCTCCATCGCGCGGCGATTGCGGTTGCCGGAGGATGTCCTCACGCTCGCGGAGTCGCGGCTGCCCACCGGTGAACGTGATCTGGCGTTGCTGCTCGCCGATGTTGAGGCACGTGAAGCAACACTCGCCGAACGTGAGCTGGAAGCCGATCGCGAGACGCGTCGTATTCAGTCGCGTATCGCGACCGTTACGGATCGCGAGCAGAAGGCGCGCGAGAAGGATCGTGAACTCGAACGTTCCTCGCGGCAGGAGGCTCGCAAATATCTGCTCGAAGCGCGCGCCGAAGTTGAACGCGCGATTGCGGCAGTGAAGGCGGCCGCGGTGGACGCACAGGTCAGCGCGGATGCGATTGACGCGAAGGCGCGTGAAGCGCGACGCTCGGTGGAAGACGCAGCGCTTGGGCAACAGCAGGCCGTGGCCGCCATGGACGAGCGGGCCGCGAAAGCGCGTGCCGGAAAGACAGCGAGCGCCTCCCCGGCCAAGCCAATGGCGCTGCGTCCCTTCGTCGCCGGTGACGCCGTGTTGGTCGGCACGCTCGGCGACAAGGCAGGCACCGTCGTCGAGGTGCGCGGTGGCAACGCGCGCGTGCTCGTGGGATCGCTCACGCTTGCTGTACCCGCGAGCACACTCACACGGACCGCCGCGGCGCCGCCGCCGGCGGTGCGTGTGCCCGTGATGGGTGACGTGCCGGACGTTGATCCGGTGCGCGAAGTCGATTTGCGTGGCATGCGGGTAGATGAACTCGAAGTTGCCTTGATGCAGGCGCTCGATGCCTCCGTGCGCAACGATCTGCGTGAACTGCGCATCATTCACGGCAAGGGCACCGGTGCGCTGCGCGAACGTGTCGGGGAAATGCTGCGCGGGGACTCCCGGGTCGCCAGTCATCGCCTCGGCGGCTGGAACGAAGGCGGAGCCGGCGTCACCCTCGCGGAACTGCGGTAAGTTCGGCCATGATCTCCGACGAGGTCGTTGATCGCATTCGTGAAGCCGCCGACATCGTGCAGATCGTCGGCGAGTTTGTGAAGCTCAAGCGCGTCGGCACCGACTTCCGCGGCCCCTGTCCGTTCCATCAAGGCAAGAACGCGAATTTCTCCGTGTCGCCCAAGCGCGGGCAGTATCATTGTTTTGTGTGCAACGAGAGCGGTGACGCCATCACCTTTCTCCGCAAGCGACTCGGACTGGATTTCACATCAGCCGTGAAGTTGCTCGGCGAGAAGGTTGGCATCGAAGTCATCGACTCACCGTCGCGTGCGCACGCACCCGATCCCAACGAGCCGAACTGGTCGGCGTTGGCGAGCGCGGGCGAGTTTTTCACCGCGCAGTTGCGAGACCCCAAAGTGGGCGCTGATGCACGCGCCTATCTTGCCGGACGCGGTCTCGACGACGACGCCACTGCGAAGTTCGGACTCGGCTTTGCGCCGCGCGATGGTCAGCTGCTGATCTCGCATCTCAACACGCTCGGATTCGATCACGACCGACTACGGGACGCAGGTCTCCTGGTGGTGCGCGAGGAAGACAACACCACGCGTCCGCGCTTCCGCGGTCGATTGATGTTTCCCATCCTCGACGAGCTCGGACGCCATGTGGCCTTCGGCGGGCGCGCCATGGGCGACGATACACCGAAGTACCTGAACTCCGCTGAAAGCGGTGTGTTTCAGAAGCGACGTGTGTTGTATGGCATGCAAATCGCGCGACAGGCGGCGCGACGTGCAGCACGTCTGTTGGTCGTCGAAGGATACCTCGATGTGGTTCGCGTTTCGCTCGGCGGCATCGAAGAAGTCGTGGCGCCGCTCGGCACCGCGCTGACTGAAGAGCAAGCGGCACTGATCGTGCGATATGCGCCGGAGGTGTTCCTGCTGTACGACAGCGATGAAGCCGGTCTCAAAGCGACGTTTCGCTCCGGGCTGGAGCTCCTTCGTCACGGCGCGGCCGTGCGCGTGGTTGCACTTCCGCAGGGTGACGACCCGGACACGTTTGTGCGGGCCAAGGGCATCGTGGCACTGGAAGGCGCTTTACGCGACGCGATGGACTTTTTCGATGTGCAGGTGGAGATGCTCTCGCGACGCGGCTGGTTCGCCGATCTACATCACCGTCGGCGCGCTGTGGACAAGCTGTTGCCCACGATTCGCGCGACAAAGGATCCGATCACGCGCGATCTCTACATCGCGCGACTCGCCGAAGCCTCGTCGCTCGATAAATCCCTCGTGCAGCGTGAAGCGGATGAACCGTCGCAGCCGATCTCGCGCAGTCGCGGGCTGACGGTGCGCAGCCACGAGGCGCCGCCGCCGGAATACTTGTCCGAAGGGCCGCCAGCGGACGACGCACCGAGCATTCCCACGAGGCGGGAGTGGGTGCCGAAGGGGCAGTGGAAGGGACGTGGCCGAAATCAGGGTCCGGAGTGGCTCTCGACGGCCTCACCGCCTCGGGCGAGCGTTCAGGACGATCCGATCGAGCGGGAACTCGTTCGCGTCATGCTGCGCGAGCGAAGCTGGGTGGAGCGCATTGCCGAGCGGTACGGGCCGGATGGGTTCCGGGACGTGCGCTACGCTGCGCTGTTCCGGGCCCTGCTTGCGCACCGCCCGGATGCCGAGCTGACGGATGTGCTCGCCGACTCGGCGCAGGAGTTGATCGATCTGGTGGAGGCGCTGCTCGCTCAGGTCGAGGCGCCGTCCGACGTCGATTTTGCGCTGCGTAAGCTCGAAGCACGCGAGCTCAGCCAGCAGATCTCGGAGATTCAGGAACGCATCAAAACCGCGCCGTCCGGGCAGAAGGAGGAACTGATGGCGCAGCAACTGCGTCTGGCGCGCGACCGCCAGTCCTTGTTGCATCCAAGAGGACCGGGAAGCGGATCCCGCTGAGCGTCGCCGTCAGCGCGAAGCCAACCGTCGCTCGTTGCGCTATGTTGCAGCAAGTATTCCTGAAGGTCCCCGTTCTGAATGGAGGGTAGGCGTGCAGCCGGAACTCGTGGCATTGCTGGCAGTGCAGGAGGACGATGGTGCGATTCGTGTCGTCGAGCGTGAACTGGCGGCGTTCGCGCCGCGTATCGCATCGCTCGACAAGGCGCGCCAGCGGGCGCACGATGAATTGGAGCGGTCACGCGTTGCGATAGAGCGGGAGACGGAGCGGTATCGTTCGCTCAGCGCGCGGATTACCGATCACCGCGAGAAGCACGAGAAGAACCTCGCCACGCTGGATCAGGCGCGGAAGCTTCGTGAGGCCACGGCAGCGATGGCGCAGGTGGAAATGGCGCGTCGCGTGCTGGCCGAAGAAGAGAGCGAGCTCTCGGGTATGGCGCGTCGTCTGGGCGAGCTGACCACGGCGCAGGAGGCACATCGCGCCGCGGCTGAAACGCTGGAAGTGGAGCAGGCGACGGCGCGTGGGGAGATTGCGGCCGGACAGGAAAAGTTGAACGCGGCGCTGCGTGATTTGGTCGGCGTTCGCAACGGCAAGGCATCCGGGGTCAGCGCCGGTTTGCTCTCGCGCTACGAGCGCATCGCGATTCGTCGCAAGAGCAACGGACTGTTCGCGATTCGCGGTCTGACCTGCGGCGCATGCGACACGGCGATTCCCTTGCAGCGCCGCAACGCGCTGATGGTGGCCGGCCTGATTGATGTGTGCGAGGCGTGCGGCGTGCTGCTGTACGCGATTCCGGAACCGCCGCCGACGGCAGCCACCGAAGCACCGGAATGATCGCCGATGCGCACGCCCACGGTTGGGCGTGCGGTGTTGCGGTGATGCGCGCAGCAGTAGCGCGCAAGTAGATTCGCTTCGTGACCGTCGCACTTCGCCCCCCCGCCGCTCTGAACTTGCGGCCGGCGCCTCGCTGGGTGCCGGTCGCATCGCCGTCCGCTGACCGCGTGCGGGCGCTGCACGAAGCGCTGCATCTCCCCGTGGTCGTCTGCGAGCTGCTGGTGGCGCGAGGGTTTGCCGATCCCGAGGCCGCACGTCGCTATCTGCGTCCGCGACTTGAGCATTTGTCGCCCAACAGTTCGCTGCTCGATTGTGATCGCGCCGTCGACCGACTCGTGTCGGCAATTCGGCGGAACGAGGTCATCTTCGTGCACGGCGACTACGATGTGGACGGCATGGCCTCCACCGCGTTGTTCACGCGCGTGCTGCGCGGGCTGGGCGCGACGCGTGTGGTGCCGTGGGTGCCGCATCGTCTCACCGATGGCTACGATCTCAGCGCCGCCGGTGTCGCGGCGGCGCGCGCGGCGGCGGCGACGCTCGTCGTGACGTGTGACTGTGGCACTTCAGCACACGAACCGGTGGCCGAGCTGATGGCGGCTGGCATCGATGTGATCATCACCGATCATCATTTGCCCGGTCATGGGCTCCCGTCGGCCTACGCGATCGTGAACCCGAGGCGGCCGGGCTGTTTGTCGATCGACAAGGATCTGGCCGCGGTCGGCGTGGCGTACAAGTTGGCGCTCGCGTTGTGCGAAGCGATGAGCGCCTCGCCCGGTCTGGCGCACAATCAGCTCGATCTCGTGGCACTGGCCACGATTGCGGACGTCGCGCCGCTGCGCGGTGAGAACCGCGTACTCGTGCGCTACGGTCTCCGGCTCATGGCTGAGACGAAACATCCGGGATTGCGTGCGCTCATTCGCGCCGCGGCGTTGGAGGGCAAGCCACTCACGGCGAGTCGTGTCGGGTTCGTGCTCGCGCCGCGACTGAATGCCGCGGGTCGCATCGGTGACGCAAAGCTTGGACTGGCCCTCCTGCTCGCCGAAAGCGACAGCGAAGCGAATGTGATTGCGCGGGAACTCGAAGAGCTCAACCGTGACCGTCAGGCGCTTGATCAGGCGGTTTTGAGCGAGGCGATGCGCCAGGTGGAGGCCACGGATCTCGACCACACGTATGGTCTCGTGCTGGCGAATCGCGGTTGGCACGCCGGCGTCATCGGCATTGTGGCGTCGCGCATCGTGGAGCAGACCGGTCGGCCGGCCGTGCTCGTCGCCATCGATGAGGGCGTTGGCAAGGGTTCAGGGCGCTCAATCCCCGCCTTCGATTTGCACGCGGCACTGGGCGCCTGCGCGGACTGCTTCAGTCGCTATGGGGGGCATCGTGCGGCCGCCGGACTCACCATGCTCGAATCAGAGGTGCCGCGCTTTCGCGAGCGCTTTGCCCAATACGCGCATACGGTGCTCACGGCCGATGATCTGGTGCCGGAACTGCGCATCGATTTGCGTGTGCCCGCGAGCGAAATCGGTGATCAGCTTGAGCAATTGCTCAGGCATTTTGAACCGTTCGGGATCGGGAATGCGGCGCCGACTCTGGCGCTCGACCGTGTGCGTTTGGCGTCGCCGCCGCGCAAAGTTGGCAAGGATGGAGTGCGGCTTTCAATTCAGCTGCCCACGCGTGCCGTCGATGCCATCGCCTGGGGCCTGCCGACAGCGCACGCGCGGCTCGACCTGGCCACACCTGTGGATATTGCGTTTCGGTTGGAGCGGGACGATTACCGCGGTGCGAATACTCTGCAGCTGCGCGTGCAATCGGTGCGCGCTGCGGCGACCGCGCACACCGACTGACATGCGGATCGTCGCGGGCGCCTGGCGCGGACGTCGGTTCGAGGCGCCGAAAGGCACGCGTGTTCGTCCCACGGCCGATCGCGTGCGCGAAGCCTGGATGAGTATCGTTCATGCCGATCTCGCCGATGCGCTGGTGCTCGATTTGTGCGCGGGCTCCGGTGCGCTCGGTCTTGAAGCGCTCTCGCGTGGTGCCGCTCACGTGGATTTTGTGGAGATTGCGCCGTTGTCAGTGCTCACGTTGACCAGCAATATCGAGTTGCTCGGTGCCGTCGATCGCTCCGCCGTGATTCGGGCTGATGCCGTGCGCCATATAGCGGGATTGCGCGCCGGCGCGTACGATGTGGCATTCGCCGATCCGCCCTACGCCGACCCAACGGCGGCGGAGATCGCCGAACAGTGGTTACGGGTGCCATTTGCGCACGTACTGGGCATTGAACACGCCGCGTCGGTGCTTCTGCCCGGAGGCGGCGATACCCGTCGCTACGGGGACACCGCACTCACTTTCTTTCGATGACTTCCTCAACAGCTACCGGCCGCCGCATCGCGCTCTACGCCGGCTCGTTTGATCCGTTCACGCACGGGCACGAGGACATCATGCGACGCGCCCTTGGCTTCGTGGATGAGTTGGTGGTGGCCGTCGCGCTGAACGTCAACAAAAAACCGCTCTTCACCGCTGACGAGCGCGTGGAGTTCATCCGGGCCTCGGCGGGCCGCGAGCCGCGCATCACCGTGCGTGCATTCAATGGCCTACTGGTCGATCTGGCGCGCGAGATGAATGCCACCATGCTCGTGCGCGGATTACGCGCCGTCTCCGATTTTGAGTACGAGTATCAGATGGCGCTCATGAACCGGCACCTGCACGCGGGTCTCGAGACGGTGTTCATGGTCCCGTCGAACGAGACCACGTACATCAGTTCCAGCATGGTGCGCGAGGTCGCACGCTTTGGCGGCGATATTTCGGCGCTCGTGCATCCGGCCGTGGCCGACGCCCTGACGGCACGGTTCGCCAAGTCAGAGACGTGATGCCGTGAGGTCCCTGGGACAATCGCGCATCTCGCCCGACAGCCGCAACACACGGTGAGCGCGTCATCGTTTCTCGAGTCGCTTGCGTCGCGCGCGGCGGCGGTGCCGCAAACGATTCTGTTCCCTGAAGCAGACGACCCGCGCACTATCGAGGCCGTACGTCGGCTCGAAGCACTGGGTACGGTGCATCCGGTGCTCGTACGCGACGTCGCGAAGGATCCGCGGTACGAGCGCGTGGCGGCGTATCTGTACGAACGCCGGAAGTCACGCGGACTCACGGAATCGGAGGCGGCGCGGATGTCGCTCGATCCCCTCCTGTTCGCCGACGGCCTCGTGGCACTCGGGGAGGCCGCCGGATGCGTGGCCGGCGCGGTGCACACCACGGCTGACGTGATTCGCGCCGCGTTGCTGATGATCGGCGCGGCGCCGGGTGTCAAGACCGTCTCCAGCGCCTTCTACATGGTCGTGCGGGACTTCCGGGGACGGGGCGAAGAGGTGCTCACGTTTACAGACTGCGCGGTACTCCCCGAACCGTCGCCGGAGCAGTTGGCCGATATCGCGGTTGCTGCATCCGACGACCGCCGCCGCATTGTGGGCGATGAACCACGCGTCGCATTTCTCTCGTTCGGCACACGGGGAAGCGCGGCGTCGGCGAGCGCCGATCGTATCAAGGAGGCATTGGAGCGCGTTCGCGCCCTGCGGCCGGCGCTGCGCGTCGATGGCGAACTGCAGGCCGACGCAGCGCTCATCGAGGCGATCGGCGAGCGCAAGGCGCCGGGGTCGATCGTGGCTGGTCACGCCAACATTCTGGTCTTTCCTTCGCTCGACGCGGGTAACATCGGCTACAAGCTGGTGGAGCGTCTGGCGGGGGCGCGGGCGATCGGGCCGATTCTGCAGGGGCTCGCGCGTCCGGCCAGTGACCTTTCGCGCGGAGCGTCTGCGGACGACATTGTACATGTGGCGGCGATCACGGCGTTGCAGTCGATTCGCGCCGAGGCCCCGTGATGCGGGCGTGCCACGACCTTTTTCGGTGGAGACGTGCATGGGTTTCGTGATCGAGCGGAACGGCGAGTTACTCACGGTGGCCGTCGACGGACAACTCGTGGTGGCGAATCGGCAGGAGTTCAAACAACTCGTGCTCGACGAGGTTGAGCAGGGTGCGCGCCGCGTCCTCATCGACTTCACGGACACTGGGTATATCGACAGCTCCGGACTCGGTGCGTTGGTGTCCCTCGGCAAGCGCATCCGCGAGCATGGGGGAGAGCTCCGGTTATCGGGATTGAACGAGGACCTCCGGACGCTCTTCGAACTCACGCGTCTTGACACGCTTTTTCACCTCTACGACGTCCGCAGCGATGCGCTCATCGGCTTCTAAGCCAGGGCGCAGCACGAGTGTGCTGCCGTTGCAGTGGAGTATTGCCTCCGACGTTGCGGAGATCGAGGCCATCGTCAACGCGGTGTCGAGCGCGTGCGCGGCCGCCGGTTTTGCCGAAAAGATCTGTCGGCTCAACGTCCCGGTGGCGCTGACTGAAGCCATCGCGAACGCGATCGTGCGCGGCAACAACAGCGATGTCTCCCGTCGTGTGCTGGTTTGCGCGGGTATCGACAATGGCACCTTGTGCATCGAAGTCACCGATGAAGGCACGGGATTCGACCTCACCGCGGTACGCGCGATGGCAGAAGCGCCGGACTGGGCCACGCGAGAGGACGGGCGCGGCGTTTTCCTGATGCACGCGTTGATGGACAAGGTTGAGACATGGTGCGACCGTGGCCACACGGTGCGACTGGTACTGCGTCGCACATGAATCCGTTGGGCGCCGTCCTGGTCGCCTATCGCGAGGCTTCCGGACGGGACGCCGCGCTGTGGGAGTGGCGTGCGGCCGATCAGCCGCCGCGTTTGGTGGCGTCGTCTGGTCCGTCCGTGGCCGCGGATGTGTCGCCGCCTGGCGCCGGCAGCGAGGATGTCGCCGGTTGGGCGTCTGCGCGCGGCTGGAGTGCACTCGCCGTCGGGACGAACATGCTACCCGCATGGGTGATCGTTGCGCCGGCGTTTGGTGCCCTGGCCGGCCACGCGACAGCTGTTCCGGTCGCGGCCAATAGCGCCGTTGACCTGCTGCTCGCGCAGACACTCCCTCACGTGCGCCGTCTCCTTCGCGAGCGTGATGGTGCGACCCATGAACTCGCGGAGCGGTACGAAGAAATCAGTTTGCTCTACGCGATCGGTGAGTTGCTCGGCAGTGGTGCCTCGGTCGAGTCGGTGGCGTTTACCGTCTTGCGCGAGTTGGCGCAGACCGTCGGTGCGCATCGCGGCGCGCTGATGTTGCATGATGTCGCGCGCGATGTGCTCCGGCCGGCGGCGCTGCTCGGCATTGCCGCCAGCGACATGACGATTGTCTCGGTGCATGACGAGTCGTTGCTGGCCGTGCGGGCTTTTCGCACCGGCGAAACGTGCGTCGAAGATGGCGGCGCTTCCGCGCGGCTGGGCGCGCCGCTGCTCGCCGCCGATGGCGGTCCTGTCCTGGCCGTGCCGATTCGGCGCACGTCGGTCGAGGGCATCACGTCACTCGGCGCGGTGCTACTTGCCGGACGTCCGGGTGACCCGCCATTCAGTGCCGGCGATCGCAAGCTTGTCACGGCGATTGCGTCGCAGGTGGGCACAGCACTGCACAACGCGCGCCTGGTTCGCGCAGCCCTGGAACAGGAACAGCTCGCTCGCGAAATGCGCCTCGCGCACGATCTGCAGCTCAAGTTGTTGCCCGATCCGTCGGTCGTGGGTCCGGAGGCGCGCGCGGCAGCCCGCGTTGTGCCGGCCGAGAGTGTCGGAGGTGACTTTTATCTGCTCGCCCGCCTCGCGCCCGATCGCACGGGTGTCGTGATCGGCGACGTATCCGGGCATGGGTATCAGGCCGCACTCGTGATGGCGCTGGCGATGAGCGCCACCGCCATTCATGTGCAGGCCGTCATCGATCCGGGGGTAGCGCTCGACGCGGTGCGGCGCTCGCTCGCCGATGAACTCGAGAGCACCGAAATGTCGATCACCCTCTTCTACGGTGTGATTGACGACACGGCCGGTGTGCTGCGTTTCGCCAACGCCGGACATCCGCACGCCTTCGTACTGCGCCGTGATGGATCATGCGACCGACTGGAGGCACAGGTGCCGCCGCTCGGATTTTGTGAGGAGATCGTGCCGAGCAACGAAGTGCCGTGGTCGGTTGGTGATCGCCTGCTGCTGTTTACCGATGGCGTCGCCGATGCGCGCAACGCTCACGGGGAACGGTTTGGCGAGGCTGCGGTGCTGAGCGCCGCATGCCACCCGGCGCCAACGGGTGACACCGGCATACCGTCCGCGCCGCAAACACGTCACGATGATCGCATCGACGGGCGCGCGCTTCGCGCGCAGCCCGGACCCGACATAGCACTCAAGATCGTCTTTGACGCTGTCCGCGAGTTTGTCGGCACGACGCCGCTCATCGACGATCTCGCGGTGGTTGTGGTTGAACGCACCGCCGTGCCGTCGGCCGCGTCGCCACACCTGCTCGAACCACGCGCGGCCTTCCGCGCGGCAGTGTGAGCGATCGACTGCCGCCGCCGCGCAAGCGTTTCGGCCAGCATTTTCTCCACGACTCGCGCGCGCTCGACGCGATCGTCGACGCGCTTGGCCCGCTCACGGGGCGCACCGTGCTGGAGATCGGCCCCGGACGCGGCGCGCTCACCGATCGCCTCGTCGACCGCGCGTCGCACGTGGTGGCGATTGAGCTCGATCGCGATCTCGCCGCGCGTCTGCGCATCCAGCATGCGTCGAATGCCCATGTGCAAATTGTCGAAGCCGATGTGCTCGATGTGCCGCTCGGTTCCGTCGCGCAGGGGCCGTACGTGCTCGCGGGAAACGTGCCGTACTACATTACCACGCCGATTCTGTTTCACGCGCTCGAGCATCCGCGGCCGGACATCGCCGTCTATCTCGTGCAGCGTGAAGTTGCTGATCGCATGGGCGCCAGCCCCGGCAGCAAAATCTACGGCGCGCTGAGCGTAAATTTGCAGCTGTTCGCCAAGGTAGAGTTCATTCGCGCCGTTGGTGCGAAGAGTTTTACGCCGCCACCCAAAGTGGAGTCGGCAATCGTACGCGTGATTCCGCACGCGGAACCGCTGCTTGAGGCCGCGCTCGAGGGTGCGTTCCGCACGTTTGTCATTGGTGCCTTCGGACTGCGACGGAAACAACTCGTGCGGGTATTGCGCACGTTGACGCCGCTGAATGCCGAGGCGTGTACGGAAGTTCTGCAGTCGTGCGGCATCGATCCGATGGCGCGCCCCGAAACGCTGGCGCCCTCCGCGTTCGCCGATCTCGTTCGTGCGCTCGTGGCGCGGGGTGTTACGCTCCGCGGTTCGTAAGCGCGTACGAGAGTCCTTCCAACTCCATGGCCATGTTCACCGTCTTCACGGCGACGTGGGCTGGCACATGCAGGCTGGTTGGCGCGAAACTGAGAATCGCCCGGATGCCCGCCGCGACCATCTGGTCCACCACGTCCTGCGCGTCGTCGGCGGGAATGGCGAGCACGGCGATGTCCACGTGATGTTCCGTGACATCATCGGGCAGCGTCGACATGTCGCGCACCACGGCGTCGCCCCACGGCCGGCCGATCTTGTCCGGGTTCTTGTCGTACACTCCCACCACCTGAAACCCACGCTGCTTGAACCCGCGGTACTCGGCGAGCGCCGAACCGATCTTGCCGGCGCCCACGATCACGACCTGCCACGCCTGACGGAGTCCGAGAATTTCCTGCAGGTGCTCGGTGAGTTCATGGACCGGATAGCCGAGCCCTCGTTTGCCGAAGGAGCCGAAGAACGAAAGGTCCTTTCGGACTTGGGCCGGCGTGGTGCCGCAGAGCTGGGCAAGTTCGTCGCTGGACGCGGTACGCTGCCCGATCGCGTCGAGCCCCTCCAGGTACCGGAGGTACATCGACAGGCGACGGACGGTGGATTCCGCGATGCGCTTGGTAGGCAGTGTCATGGTGGGAAGCTTGTGAAATACTTCACAAACTTATCCGCTCTCCTGCTCGGATTCTACCGGCAGGCTACTTTCCCTTCATGAAACGCGTCTTTCGGGTCAATCGGCCAACGGTGTCGGGGCACATGCCGCTCGACGCAGCGATCGACGCGCTGCGCACTCCAGCGGCCAGAGCCGTGCTCGAGCCCACATCGCTCTCCGAGCGGGCCGCCCGCTGCCTCGAACTCGGTCCCTGCGATGCGTTGCGGCTGATGCGCGACGTGTGCCGGGTGGACCGGCTCAAGGCCGAGGCCGCGGAACGTATGGCCGACGTGCTGCTCGGCGCGCGCGCGGATTTTGTGCAGCTCGATGACGACCGCTGGGCGTTGCTTCGCGACGGACAGGTGGTGCGGGGGAGTACGCGGGCGTCCGAGACGCGTGCGCCGAGTTCAGGTGACGCCGTGCACGTCTCGCTGTCGGACGACGGCGTCGCGCCCGGGGGTGCGAAGCCTCAGGAGCTTCGCGCTCCCGGCAGTTTGCGCCCACCCGTGGTTGAACCCCTGTCGCTGGATACGCTGCGCTTCGCCGTGGTCGATGTTGAGACCACGGGTTCCCACGCCGGGACGCTTGATCGCATCACCGAGATTGCCATCGTCCCCGTGAGCGGCGGCCTGGTTGAGGAACCGTGGCAACAGCTCGTGCAACCCGGTCGCTCGATTCCGCCCTTCATCTCGGTACTCACCGGCATCACCAACGCGATGGTCGCCGACGCGCCGCGCTTTCATGCCATCGCCGACGACGTGTGCGCGAGGCTCGATGGGTTGGTGTTTACGGCGCACAACGCCGCGTTCGATTGGCGCTTTGTCGACGCGGAACTCTCACGCACGTGTCGCACGCGCCTTCAGGGGCAGTCGTTGTGCACCGTGCGGTTGTCTCGCAAGTTCCTGCCGTCACTTCCGAAGCGCTCGCTCGATCGTGTGTGCGCGTACTTCGGCATTCGGATTGATGGTCGCCACCGCGCCGGCGGTGACGCGCTCGCCACGGCGCACGTGCTCGTGCGGCTGCTCGACGTGGTGCGCGATGCCGGCATTGACACGTGGCCGCAGTTGCAGAAGCATCTCAACGGCACTGTTCGTCGCAGTACACGGCGCTCGGCGCTGCCTACTCCTGTGCAAGAGGATCACTCCGCGTGACTGCTCCCCAACCTCTCGTAGCAACCCGGCAACTCGGTCGCTGGCGCATTCACGCGATTCAGGCCGGTGGTCAGCAACTCGATGGCGGCGCGATGTTCGGCGTGGTGCCGAAGACGCTTTGGGAACGCCGGATTCCCGCCGACGAACGCAATCGCATTCCCATGGGGATGCGCTGTCTGCTTGTGGAGCACGACGACGGGCTGGTGCTCATTGACACCGGCTCCGGCAACAAGGAAACGGAGAAGTTTCACCAGATCTATGGCATCGAAAACGCTGGCGCGGACGGTCGCACGAATCTCGAAGACGGCCTGCGCGAACTCGGCTTTTCGCCTCGTGATGTATCGATGGTGATCAACACGCATCTGCATTTTGATCATGCTGGCGGCAATACCTGGCGCACACCGTCGGGGACGGTGGAAGCCTCGTTCCCGAACGCACGCTATCTGGTACAGCGTGGCGAGATGGCATGGGCCACGCACACGAATGAGCGCACCGCCGCGAGCTATTTCGGCGCGAACTGGGACGCGATTGTGGCCGCCGGTCGATTTGATCTGATTGACGGAGAACCCGAAGTGCGCCCGGGCATTCAGCTTCTTCGCACACCGGGCCACACACCACATCACCAGAGTGTGAAGCTCACGTCAGGCGGGGAGACCGCGGTGTTTCTCGCGGATGTCACCCCCACCGCCGCGCATTTGCCGCTGCCGTGGATCATGGGATATGATGTGGAGCCATTGGTGACACTTGAGTCCAAGCGGCATCTACACGCGAAGGCAGCGGCGGAGGGATGGTTGCTGATTTTTGAGCATGACGCCACGAACGCGTGGGGACGTATTGAACACGATGGCAAAGCGTTCGCGCTCGTGCCGAACAGTTGACGCCGGAGTGCATCGCAACGCCAGGCGTCTTCGCGGCTGACGGGCAACGAGGCGCGTGCGTTTCGTGTCCAACTCGCGGTTTCCATCATTCCCGCTCAAGGAGTGCAGTGTGAAGTCGGCCACGTTGTGTTTTGTGCTCGCGATGCTCGCCGCCTGTAATGCCGAACGGCACGACGTACCGTCGGCGCTCACGGTCTCGGTCGACAGCAGCGGCACTGTTCCGGTGATCACGGTGTCGGGTGAAGCACCGGAGTGGACGCTTGATTCGCTGGCGATCATTCGGCCGGAACCCACGGTCGGGTTTTCGCGCGTGCGCTCGATCGGACTGGATCCGCGCGGTGGCGTGTGGGTTGCGGATGTTGGTGAAAATCGACTGTCGCATTTCGGCAACGACGGTGCGTTTATTGAGGAGCGCGGCCGTGTCGGCAGCGGACCGGGCGAGTTTCGGTCGCCCTACGGCATTGCCGTGCACAACGGTGCGCTGCTGGTGCACGATGTGGGCAACTCGCGGGTGGTGCGCTTTGCGCTCGACGGTGGCAGCGACACGTCGTGGGTCATCAGCACGCGACTTTCTGGCGACGCGATGAGCGTGCGCATGTATCCCAACGTTGACGGGCCGCTGCTGCTCGATCGCACGCGTGACACCGGTCCGCCGCGGGCGATCTATGCACGCGTGGGACGCGACGAGCAGATTCTCGCGCCCGCTCGCCGCATGATGAGCAGCGACAGCAAAGAGTGCATGCTGGGCGACGGGATCTACTTTTTCGGCTCGCCGTTCTCGCCGCGCCAACAAGCCGCAGCGTTCGGCGCCGGATCGGTGGCGACTGAGGGCGGTGAGTACCGGCTCGAGTTCTTCGATCGAATGGGCCTGTTGACTCGCACCATCGTGCGCAACGTCAACCGCGATTCCGTCACGCAGGCGGAGTTCGACGCCGAGACGGCCGATTGGCGTAAGTTTTCAGCGGAGCAGAGCACCGTGGGCTGCCGCGGCGAGATAGAACGTTACGGTTTCAAGCCGGCCATTCGTGCCCTGTTGCCAGACGCCGACGGCCGCCTCTGGGTCGAGCGTCGCATGCCGGGACGGTTTGTGTATGAGTTATGGTCCGGCGATTCGTTGGTGGCGCGCGTGCCCGCACCGGAGCGGGAAGAAGGCATACCGCCGGCGATGCTGGGTGATCGTCTCGCGGTCGTGGCGGAATCTCCGGATGAAGGACACGAGGTGCGGTTGTATCGGATCCGGAAGTCGAACGAGTAGTGCGCTGCACCG
>JBBRFQ010000002.1:0-56098 GCA_038224035.1 Gemmatimonadales bacterium | reverse complement strand
CGGCTTCGGCGCGATTACCGCGCTTGCCATGAGCGTCGGCTCGGCCGTGGTGGGTTCGGCGTTCGGGCCGACCAATCCCTTCGCCTCCGGGATCGCCAACCGGTTCTCGGAGTTGCCGCTGGCCACGGGCACCGGCGTTCGACTGGCGGTGACGGTGGTGGCGGTGGCGGTCTGGATTTTCTATACACTGTCGCAGCTCAAGCACGACGACGAGCGTGGGAACGAGGCGGTCGACGCTTCGTGTGCGTCGAAGGAGACTCCTAGGTGGCGCGATGGTGTTCTGTTAATGATCGTCCTGATGCCATTCGTTCCGTACATCTTTGGCGTCCTCACGCTCGATTGGGGCTTCAACGAGCTCTCGGCGATCTTTCTGGTCGCCGCCTTCGCTGTGGGTCTTACCGCGCAGCTGAACCTTCGCGAGACTACGGTCGCGTATCTCAAGGGCATGGACGCGATGCTCTCCGCCGCGTTGTTCGTGGGTGTCGCCCGGGCCATCTCGGTGGTGCTGACGGATGGGCGCGTGATTGACACCATCGTCTACGGATTGGCGCTGCCGCTGGAGCACGTCCCCCGCATGGCGGCGGCGGGGCTCATGGTACCCGTGCACATGCTGCTGCACGTGGTCGTGCCGTCCAACAGCGGGCAGGCCGCGCTCACCATGCCTATCATGGCGCCGTTGGCCGACCTGCTCGGCTTTCCGCGAGCGGTGGCGGTCATGGCCTACCAGACCGGCGCACCGACACTTGACATGCTCATTCCGACCAACGGTGCGTTGCTCGCCATGTTGCTGGCGGCTGGCGTACCGTACCCGAGGTGGCTTCGCTTCGCCGTACCCGGCACACTGCTGGTTGTGCTCGTCGGCCTGATCGGCATGGCGGTCGCACTCGTCACGACGTGAGCTGGCATCGACCGGCGCACGCTGGGCCTCTCACGTCAATACGTCCCCCGATATACTTTTGCGGGATCAGGCGCTTCGGCCTGCCCGCCCCGATACTCTCTTGATCTTCAGGTGACGATGCGACACGCGCTCATGTACGTCGGTGGTTTTGAACGGAACTTCGCGAACCTTACACCGACAACCACTACGTTTGAGGGAAGCGACGGTCAATCGCATCCGTATCCCGAGTGGCCGGCCAGCGCCAACGGATTGCGCATTGGCTACATGGAAAAGGCCGGCAAAAAGTTCGTCGCCGTTCGCGTGGCCGATGACATGACCGATGTCGTGTTGCAGAACGAAGTCGTGCTGGTGCCCGGCGAGCATTTCGGCTTCGGCGCGCGATTGAGTGGCGAGCCCACCTCAGTCGAAGACAACATCGCGATCATGAAGCTGCTGGAAGACATCATCAAGAAAAACGTAGGCGTCAGCGAGCCGCTGCTGCTGATGCGCGCGCGCTTCAAGGCGAACGCGTCGTCAAAGACGGGCTGAACAGCGGTCGGCCGTCACTCGGCGAGGCTGGTTCGGGCGCAGGCTGAAGCCGGACCAGCCGCCAGAGATCGTACTGCATCGCGCACCAGGCGGCGATCATCACCACGGCTTTGAGCCGCGTGTCGTAGTGCCACTCGCGTTGAATATCATTCGGCACCAGATCGCTGCCGCCGAGTGAGCCGAGCAACACCACGGCGATGACGATGGCGTCGCGCCAGCGCGCCCGAGGCAGCGCGGCCCACCAGATGCCAACGCCCGCAAATCCAATCACGAAGGTGGGCGGCTCCGACATGTGGTTGAACACGATCGCGAAGCCGAGCGCGGACGCGATCAGGAGTTGTTGCACGATCGGCGCGCGCCGGTGGTGTCTGGCGTACCAGGCGCTCGCACACAACCACGCTGCACCCGCGAGTTGAAATGGAACGTGCGGCAGTGCGCGTCCGGTCCAGATTTCGAGCACGCCGCCGATCCACCACATCCCGGTCTTGCCGAGGTCGCGCGCTTCGACAGCGCCCCACGATCGATACTGGGCCAGCAACTGCTCAAGTGGTGTGACGAGTAGCGGGGCCGCCAGCAGTAGTGCACCAACGCCGGCGCACCACGCGACAAACTTCCATCGCGAGGGCGGCATGAGGCCGAACACCCCGACGCTGAGCGGGAAGATCTTGATGGCTGCCGCGCTCATCACCGACACCGACGACCACGCCGAGCGCTCTTGCCAGGCCGTCGTGGCGCCGATGATCATGAGCCCGGCGACCAGGCCGTTGCTCTGCGTGTTCTGAATCGCGCCGATGGCCTCAAAGAGGCAAATGCCCAGTGCCCACGCGGCTGCCGTGCCGGGAAGCAATCGCACGATCGCCCAGCTGAGCGCGATGGCGTTTACGAGATTCCACAGTAGCAGTCCGATGTCATTCGGCAGCACCGCGAAGGGCGCGAAGAGCAGCGCGCAACTCGGCGAGTACTTGAACAGATCGAACGTGAGGCCGGGATACGCCGCGTAGAGATCCTGTTCACGCACAAGATGCCAGAAGCTCTCGCGAAAAATCGTGAAGTTGTTGGATTGTGCGCCACCGAGCGTCTGCTGTGCCGTGATGGCGAGCGCTGCCATGAGGTGCAGCACGACCAGTGTGCGCGTAGCGCGGGGGACCGGAGCAGGTGTCATCGGAGGGAAACGCTATCAGCAAACCAGCCAAACGCAAGCACCCCGGTGCGAATCAACGCTGCGGTCTCTCTGGGGTATGCAGCGAGGACATCGATACGCGTCCGTCACGCTATGTCGTTGATGCAGACGACCAGTGGCGATCCTCCAACCCAGGGAGCTTCCGTGCGCCAATTCTCCACCGATCAGCTGAACACTTGGCTCGCAGACCATGAGCCACCGTGCATCTCGCTCTATCAGCCCACGCACCGACAACACCCCGCAAACGCGCAGGATCCGATTCGTTTCCGCAACATGCTGCGATCCCTCGAGTCGTCGCTCACAGAAGCGTATCCGGACACCGACATGGCCGCGCGCATGGAGCCATTCTTCGCGATTGCGCAGGATCTTGAGTTCTGGAAGCACCGGACCGAAGGACTGGCGATTCTGAGCTCGCCAAGCTCCTTCGACGTGATCGACCTGCAGCGACCTGTGTCGGAACTGCTTGTGGTGGCTGACACATTTCACACCAAGCCGCTGTTGCGCGTGGTGCAGTCAGCCGATCGATATCAGATCCTGGTGCTGAATCGGCACGACGCCAAGCTGTTTGAGGGCAATCGGCACGCGCTGGATCCGGTTCCGCTTACCAACGTGCCGTCCACGATCACCGAAGCGCTCGGCGAAGAACTCACTGCCGCGTACAGCAACACGGTGGCGCACGGTGGCAACGCCGGAGGCCGTACGGGACATACGGGCGGTGGCATGCATCATGGAGGAGGCGGGAAGAAAGATGAAGTCGAAGTCGACATGTATCGCTTCTTTCGAGTGATCGATCGCGCGATTCTCGAACACCACTCTCGGCCATCGGGCCTGCCGCTGATGCTCGCCGCGTTGCCCGAACATCACGCGCCGTTCCGGGAAATCAGCCACAATCCATTTCTCATGGCCGAAGGCATCGAAATGAACGCGGACGCGCTCGATACCGAGCAGCTGCGCGAGGCCGCGTGGGCGCACGCCGAGCCGATGTACGTCGCGCGCCTCGCCTCGCTCGTCGACGATTACGAATCGGCGCAGGCGCACTCGCGCGGATCGGACGATTTATGGCAGGTCGCGGAAGCGGCGGTCGCCGGCCGCGTGGCGACGCTGCTGGTGGAAGCGGATCGCGTGATTCCCGGGCGCATGGACGACACCGGTCGCGTGGAACTCACCACGGACATCGTCGCGACGGTCGACGATTTGCTCGATGATGTCGCCGAAGCCGTGCTGCGGCGCAAAGGAGAGGTCATCGTGGTGCCGGCGGCCCGCATGCCGTCCAAGAGCGGGCTCGCCGCGACGTATCGCTACTGACTACTGAGGGCTCGGCCGCTGACTACTGCGGCCAGCCCGCTTTCGACACCTTGGGCAAGATGCGCAGCGCGTTCTGGTAGTAGACCTTTTTGAGCACGTCATCGGGCAAGTCGATGCCGTACAACTTCCAGAACGCGTGGTAGTCGCGGTAGTAGTCGAAGTAGTCGTCATTCGTCTCAAACACGCGCCAGTAGTACGGATACTCTCCGGGCTGATACGAGTCTTTCCCGAACAGGATGCGGTCCTGAAATTTGATGAAGAAGTCGCGTGCCGCGCGCGGTTGACGACCGATGTCGTACAACACGGCGCCAACTTCTGCATGCAAGTTGGGCAGTTCCGTCATCAGTTTCGCGAGCCGGCCGAGATCGTGCGCGTGCCAGCCGAGATGCGCCGTGACGAACGTGGTGTTGCGATGTTTGCGGAACAGATTGTCGCGTTCCGTCACCAGCTGCTCGAAGCTTGGGTTGTTGTCGCCGGCGTAGCTTCGGTTCGGGAACAGCGCGAGCTCGAGCCAGCGCTCGTTGTTGAAATCAATCGGATTCCAGAACTCTGGCGGGTCACCGGTGTGAATGAACACCGGCAGCTGCAGCCGCGCGCACGCTTGCCAGATGGGATCGAGTGCGGGATCGTCAAGGCGCAAACGCGTGCCGTCAGCTCTCCGGGTATTGAGTCCAAATCCCTTGGAGATTTCACCCACGCCAACCGCCCCCGCCGCCACATCGGCTTCGAGCTGCGCGATCGCGCGCTCGGCCCATCCCGGGCCAACGTTCTGGAAGTTGATGCCGGCGAGCACGCGCACGCGGTCCTTCATCTTGGGCGATGAACGAATCACTTCCATCGCCCGAACCAGACGTTCACCCGACATGTTGTCGGCGGCGATCATCATGCCCACGTTCAGGCTGTCGAGTTCGCGTCCCATGCGCTCGAGATTCTCGAGCGAGCTGAGGTTGCCACCGGGGTGGCCGTGGAAATCAATCACGGGATACTTGGCGCGCGGGACCTTGTGTTCCGGCACCACGAGGGTGGACCGCGGACGATAGTCCACGATGCTCGGGACCGGCCGCTCCGGCGCCATGCAGTTGAGCGGGCGAATCTCGGTGGTCCCGGGCGGGCACGCTTCGCCGGCCTTGATCGCGGTGCCGCCGCGGAAACCACCGCCGCCGCCAGCAGGAGGCTGCTGCGCGGTCGCGGAGGTGCTGACAAGAACAGCGGCCACCAAGCCAAACAGTGCAAAACAAGTACGCATGGAGAATCCTCTCTCAGAGTCAGCTGTAATCTACCAGCCTCCACCGCCGCCGCCCCCTGAGCTTCCCCCGCTGCTGCTACTGCTACCACCGCTGCTGCTCCCGCCGCTGCTACTCGAACTTGGGGCCGATACACCGGAGGACATCGCTCCGAGCGCGGAGCCAAACGCGACAGTTGCTCCCGCGCCGGCAAAGCCGCCGCCGCCGCCGAAGCCGCCCCACGAAGACCCACCGCTCCCCGACGTGGAGAAGCCGCCGCCGCTGGTGCTGAACGAACGGTCACGATCGTGTGAGCTCGCGGTGGTAGGCACTGCGGCATTCGTCCCGCCAAATGCCTTGAACCACCGGTCGACATGGCGACCGAGTCCGAACGCCAGTAAGTGCGGATACCACTCCTCGCGCAGTCGGGGAACGGCTTGCTTGAGCTCCACGCGGAAATACTCGCGTGCGGCGGCGAGCCGTTTGCGAAACCTGATGCGTTCGGGTGACTGTGTGGAGCGCGCAGCGTTGAGCACGCTCTGCAGCAGCGCCAGTAACCACACCACCAGGCCAGCCAGCGTGAAGGCGCCGACGGCGTGTCGGCCGGTGTCGAGAAGCCACCAAAGCGCGGCTGCCGCGCCGCACATGGGCGCCAGAAACCAGACCATGTGCCGAACCGGCCGGATGACTCGTGTTCTCCAACTCAGCGTGGTGGCGCGCGCGACGCCGTAAATCGGCAAGCTGATCATGACGGCGGCGATCGAGATCACGACATCAACGCCGCGTTCACGAATGCCGAGGCCGAGCAGGACCAGCGCGATGAGCAGCAGCGACGCAGTGACCCGTATGCCTCGGTGTGGGACCGCCTTACCGCCAATACCAGGGAGGGCGTGCAGCCGGCCACTCAACGGCCCTTCGATGTACAGCGCGGGACTGAAGCCGCTGCTGGCGTAGCGCTTCCGCACCGTGTCGGTATCCGTGGTCGTCGCGTCGGCGCCGAACAGCGCGTTGATAAGCTGCCGTTCGTGGGTCTCAAGGTTCGAGCGGGACGTCGTCAGTTCAAGGTGCAACACATGGCGTTTGAACAGCCACACTTTCTCGGATTCCACCCGGCTCTTGAGCTTCTTCTCACCGACCATGCGCGCCAGGGTCGCGGACACTTCAGGTGCGGCGATCCGATCGTCCCATGCCGCGCCCGCGAGCTCCGCGGGCATCGAAAGCACATGCTCACGCAACCACGCTTCGTCGATGCGATCACGCGGGAGTAACGGCGTAAACTTTCCCGCGCGATACTCAACAACAACAAGCGCGGCGGTGAGCAGCATCATGCCGAATACGAGGACACCCGCGATCACGCGCCGCTGAACCACCGACGCGCCGCGCCAGACGTTTGAGGGAAGACCCGCACCCTTCCAGACGATTGGTACCGACACCACAAATCCGATGCCCGGCGCAAGCGTATCCTCCCGCCACGCGCCAGCGAACGATGCCGGCCGCGCCCACGATGAATCGAGCGTGACCGCGAGCGTGAAGTTGGCGATGACGTCGTAGCGGTCGCGAAATCCGAACTCGTGATCGAGCGTATAACCGCTGTCGGTTGGCACGAGGATGTCGCGATACTCGTACTCAAGCACGTAGGTGATGAGCGTGCTGTCGAACGGCGGATCGCTCGGCAGGCGACTGCGCCAACGCAGGGTATTGGACTCTCCCCAGCCGTATTCGTCTACCTCGTCAAGGTCGCCTTCGCGCAGCTCGACTTCTGCTCCCGTGAGCGAGTCGATGCGCAGAAGGCGCTTGAAGGTGAACCCTTGCCCGAAGCCAACCGTGAAGTTGCGCTCGCCGCCGTTCCAGTCACCGGTGAACCTGATGGTTTGTTGCTCGCGCACCTGAAGGGCCCCGGTGCTGTCGAGGTGCGCCTGTACGTGAAACGCGGGCCAGTTGAGCGTGCGGTCCTGCGCGCTGAGCAGCCGCGGCAATCCGACCAGTGCCAGCAGCACCGGCACGACGAATCGGCCGACGAGGGAACGACGAAGTAACATCCCGGGAAAATGCGCTCCGTTCGTGGCGGCGTCCAATCGCCTCCGGGGAGCCCCGCCGGCCGGACGCCCTGCCTACCGCGGCGCCCCCCGCTCGTACTGCCGTGGCCACGGCGCCTTCGCCCCGAGCGCGTGCGCGGCGAGCAGCGGCCAGTGCGGATTGCGGAGCATCTCGCGTGCGAGCAGCACCATGTCGGCATCATCATCACGTACGATCTGTTCGGCCTGTTCCGCCGTCGTGATCAAGCCGACGGCGGCGGTAAGTATTCTCGCCTCATGCTTCACACGTCGCGCAAAAGGCACTTGGTAGCCTGGCGCGACGGCAATCTTCTGCGCCGGTGTCAGTCCGCCTGATGAACAATCGATCACATCGATCCCGAGCTCTCGCAGCCGCGCGCACAGTGTCACGGCGTCGTCGACATCCCACCCGCCGTCGGCCCAGTCCGTCGCGGAGATGCGCACGAACACGGGCCATTCCGCAGGCCATACTTCCCGGACGGCGGCGGAGACCTCAAGCGTCAGACGGATACGATTGTCGAACGAACCGCCGTAGGCATCGTCTCGAGTATTCGCGAGCGGAGACAGGAACTGGTGCAGCAGGTAGCCGTGCGCTGCATGCAACTCACACACCTGAAACCCCGCTGCGACCGCACGCGCCGCTCCCTCGCGGAATCCGGTGATCACATCACGAATCTCAGCGGTCGACATCGCGTGCGGCTGCGGATACACATCGCTGAACGGCAGCGCACTGGGCGCCAGTACGTCCCAGCCTCCGTCTTGCGTGGACACGGTGGCTGGCTTCTCCCACGGCCGTGTCATGCTCGCTTTGCGTCCGGCGTGTGCAAGCTGAATGCCCACCGCCGCGCCCTGTGTGCGCACAAAGCTGGTGATGCGCTGCAGCTCGGGAACGTGCGCATCGTCCCAGATACCGAGATCGTGCGGGCTGATCCGCCCCTCGGGGCGTACCGCCGCCGCCTCGGTGAAGACCAGACCCGCACCACCGGTCGCGTACGAGCCGAGGTGCACGAAATGCCAGTCATTGGCGAAGCCGTCCGCGCTTGAGTATTGACACATCGGTGACACGCCGATGCGATTGCGCAGCGTGAGTGAACGCAGCCTCAGCGGTGTAAACAGAACGGACATGGGCGGAGTGTCTGAAAAAAGGCGCAAACCGGACCGGGTGTGTTCGCGCTACGCCAGCCGGACGAGCTGCTTGCCGAAGTTTCGTCCCTTGAGCAGTCCGAGGAACGCGTCCGGCGCACTGGACAGTCCTTCGGCAATGGACTCACGGTACTTGAGCGTTCCGGCCGCCGTCATCGCGCCCAGCTCCTGCAGCGCGTTCGGCCAGCGATCGAGATGCTCACTGACAATGAATCCCTGCACTTTGAGGCGCGATGACAGAATCAACCCGGGGTGAGCCATTGGCAGCGGCTCGCCGTTGTAGCCGGCAATCATGCCGCACATGGCGATGCGTCCGAAGTCGTTCATACGGATCATGATCGCGTCGAGAATCATCCCGCCCACGTTCTCGAAGTTGCCGTCGATCCCATCCGGACACGCCTGTTTGAGCGCGCCCAGGAGCGATCGCAGATCGGGGTGTGCCTTGTAGTCAACGCACGCGTCAAAGCCGAGCTCGTCTACCACGTACGCGCACTTTTCCGGACCACCGGCAATGCCGACGGCGCGACACCCGCGGGCCTTGGCCAACTGGCCCACCACGCCTCCAACGGCGCCGCTGGCAGCGCTCACGATAATCGTCTCACCCGACTTCGGCGCAATGATGTCGGTGAGTCCAAACCACGCGGTGACACCCGTCATGCCCATGACACTGAGGTACGCGGACAGCGGAATGTGCGTGGTGTCCACCGTGCGGAGCGCCGCCGGCGCCGATGCGTCAACGACCGAGTATTGCTGCCAACCGCCCATGCCGGTGACCGTGTCGCCGACGCGAAACTTTGGATGTCGGGACTCCACCACTTCACCAACGGTGCCCCCACCCATGACGGCATCGAGCGCCTGCGGCGTCGCGTAGCTACGGCCGTCGTTCATCCGCCCGCGCATGTACGGGTCGAGGCTCAGGTAGTGATGACGGACAAGCACCTGGCCATCGGCCAGTGGCGGCACGTCTTGCTCGACGAGCCGGAAGTTCTCGGTCGTGGGTTCCCCAGACGGCCGGGACACGAGCAGGATCTGCTGATTGACGAGGGTCATGCGCGGGCCGGATCAGAGGACAAACGCAACGAAGGCGACATGGCGCAAAGATACACCACGTGTTCTTCACGACGCGTGAGCGGGCGCTTCTGAGAGACGGTGAAATCTGAGTCGCAGGGGTGGCATGTTGGTACCGTTCGGTGCAGCGTTCGCGCATGTACTACACTGGGAATCGTGTTTCAAATGTGAGCCAGCGCACGCGCCGTCGTTGGCTCGGCGGCTGGTGTTGGTTACTCGCCCTGAGTGCCACGCCGGCGACGGTTCATGCGCAGCCGACACCTGCGATCGCCGAGGCGCCCGTGACGTTCGATGGGCGCGGCGTCACCGTTCGCGGCACCGACGGCATCACCGCACTCAACGTGCGTTTCCGCGTTCAGCAGGTGTATGCCGTCACGGCTGCCGACGCGTCGGGGTTCGACGTCACGCGTACGCAGTTTGCCGTTCGGCGAATGCGACTGCGTTTCTCGGGCACTATCCGGGATCCGCGACTCCGTGTCAACGTGCAGCTCTCGTTCGCGCGCAGCGATCTGGATCAGGAGAATACGGGGATCGCGAACGTGCTGCGCGACGCCAACGTCAGCTGGCAATTTACGCCACAGCTCGCTGCCACGATTGGTCAGGGCAAGCTGCCCGGCAATCGGCAGCGCCAAATTTCGTCGGGTGATCTGCAGTCGCCGGAGCGCTCACCGGTGAATGCGTTGTTCACGGTGGATCGCGATGTGGGGGTGTTTCTGGCGTACGCGCGTGACATAGGACGCGCGCGCGTGGTGTGGCGCGGCGCGCTGAGCAGCGGCGAAGGTCGGAACCCGGCGGTGGGCGATGGCGGCGTGGCGGTGACGTCCCGGGTCGACTACCTGCCGTTCGGGCCCTTTACCGACGGTGGTGACTACGTCGAAGGAGACCAGGCACGCGAGCCCTCGCTCAAAGTGTCGCTGGGCGGCGCCGTCTCCAGAAATGATCGGGCGATCCGCACGGGAGGACAACTCGGCCCGTTGCTGCCAGCGCCGCGCGGCATGACGACGTATTTCGCGGACGCGCTGCTCAAGCGCCGCGGCGTTGCGATAGCAGCCGAGTACGCCCATCGCGTCTCGCCCGCATGGGTGGCGCCAGGCGCCGCGGAAACGAGAGCGGTATATGCGGGGCAGGGGCTCTCGGTGCAGGCCAGCTGGTTGCTCCCGCGCTCGTCGTGGGAGCCGATACTGCGCGTGTCCACCGTGACGCCGGCGCTGGCGCTGCAGTCGCTGCCCGCGGTGGAGTCGGTGTCTGAACAGGCCGTGGGGCTGACGCGCTACGTGCAGGGACACCGCGTCAAGGTCACCACCGACCTGCTGCATAGCCGCTTCGCCCAGCGCTCACTCGCGAAACAGCGGAGTGAGTGGACGCTGCGGATGGGCTTTGAGGTAGGGATATAGCGCCAGGGGCCGGGATCGTCTGTGCCGGGACGCCCGCGCGTCACATTGTGCGCGAGAATCGTCCCGCGCCCGACTGCGCCGGCAGGAACGCATCAGGATCCATGCACAGATTGCGCAGAAAAAATCGTCCGAGCGGCGTGACAACGAGGCCACGATGAACTGCGCGGCGGCTTCGGTGCCCAGTGACACGTGCACACGTCCCGCCTTGCGGTTGATCATTGGTTCTTCGGTCGCCCGGTGGGACCGACATCAAGAACGCCGGCCACGCGCCGCCGTGCAGCAAAACCGGTGGGGCGGCCGGGAAAACCGGCGAGGCCGGCGACAAGACGGGATCGCCTCGTTCTTCCAGGCGGCCCCCCGACGTGGTGACTCGATTTCGTCTATCTTTCAGTATTCCGGCAAACGCCGGACTCGTTCGCAACCCCTTCGTGTGATCGCACCGATCGGAGGCGCGTCGTAGCGCGGTCACGCCAGTACTGACCGACGCGTTCCCGATTTGGAGTTGGTATGAAGCGCGTGATCGTGATTGGGGCCGGAGCCGCCGGATCGATGGCGGCAATCTTTGCGGCCAAGGGCGGGGCCGACACCCTGCTGGTGGAGCGCACGCGTGATGGTGGGCGCAAGATCCTCATCAGCGGCGGTGGTCGGTGCAATGTGCTGCCGGCGCGCGTGGACGAATCGCGCTTCGTGACGGATTCCTCACCGAATCTGCTGCGCAAAATGGTGCGCGCCTGGCCGCTCGCAGAACAGCGGGTGTTCTTCGAAGAAACGCTCGGCATTGCGCTCGAAGAAGAAGTTGAATCCGCGAAGCTCTTTCCCGCATCACACAGGGCGCGCGATGTGCGCGATGGGTTGCTCGAGTACGCGCGGGCGCAGGGGGTCCGCATGCGCATGGAGACCTCGGTCACCGGTCTCGCGCCCAAGGACGGCGGTTGGGAAGTCGTGGTGAACAACGGTCTGCCCCTCATGGCCGACGCGGTCATCATCGCGACCGGTGGACTGTCGGTGCCAAATACCGGCAGCGATGGCGCCGGGCTGCAGATGCTCGCGCGCATGGGCCACACCATGCATCCCACCTACGCCGCGCTCACACCGCTGCGTACGAGTGCGGTGGCGTTCAACGCGCTCTCCGGTGTGTCACTCACGGTGGCGCTGACGGCCCGCAGTGATGCCCATGCGGCGCAGGCGAGTGGTGGATTCTTGTTCACGCACCACGGGTACAGCGGTCCGTCGGTGCTGAACGTGTCACACGTGGCGGTCCGGGCGCGTGCGGGCCACACGTTGAACGCGCGCGTGCAGGTGCAGTGGACGCCGTGGGGTGACGCCGAGTGGGAAGAGGCGCTCAAGCCGCACGGCGGGCGGACCGTCACGGGCGCGCTGCGCGCGCAACTGCCTGATCGTCTCGCTACGGTGCTGTTGCAGGACGCGGGTGTCGATGCCACGCGACTGTTATCCGAACTGCGACGCGATGAACGACGCCGACTCATTGATACGCTGGTGCGCGGCGAGTTGCCGTGGAATGGCGACGAAGGCTACAAGAAGGCCGAAGTGACGGGCGGTGGCGTGGCGCTGAGCGAGGTGAATCCGCGCAGCATGGAAAGCAAGCGACAGCCCGGTCTCTTTTTGTGCGGCGAAGTGCTCGATGCCTTCGGTCCGATTGGTGGCTACAACTTTCTCTGGGCGTGGGCCACGGGACGTTCGGCGGGCATGGCCGCCGCGGTCACGGCGGCGATGCCTGAACCTTCAACGCGTTAGCCAGTGGCGCTCACCTCCACGATGTACGTGCTCGACATCGCGCTGTCGCACGTCGATCGCCATGTGTATGAATCGCTCGCGTTGCGCGTACCGATGCACCCGTCGGAATCGGCCGAATACTTCGTGGCGCGCGTACTTGCGTACTGCCTGGAGTACACCGACGGCATCGCGTTTTCGCGTGGCGTCTCGGACGCCGACGAGCCCACGATCGCCGTGCGCGATCTCACGGGAGCGCTCAAGGCGTGGATTGAGATCGGGGCGCCCGATGCGGCCCGCGTTCATAAAGCGAGCAAGGCGGCACCGCGCGTGACGATCTACACGCACAAGGACCCGGCTGCGGTGCGCCGAGCGTTCGTTGGCGAGCGCATACACCGGGCGGAGTCTATCACGCTACACGCAATCGATCGCGATTTGATCGATGAGATCGTGGCGCGGTTGGATCGACGTTTGAAACTGGAGATCACGGTGACGGAAGGTACGCTGTACGTCACGATTGACGGCGCAGTGCTGACCGGTGATGTCGTGCCGTATGCGCTCACTGACGTGTAAGCGGCCTGGATGAGACCGCCGCCGTGTTTTACGTGTCTGTGACATCGACGTGATCAAATCGTTCCGCGCGTAACCGAGGCTTGAAGTTCTTCGTTGCGCAGCGCGCACACGCGCGCATGCGCAACGCCTCAATGATCGACTGACACGCCCGCTGGTGTCACCCTCCGGATTACACGTGATCACTGTCCGCCGTCGTGCCCATCGGGCACGCGCTGCCCTTGTCGCTGCGTGCACGCTCTTCGCGCTGGCGGCCTGCGAAGACACCACGACTGCTCCGGCCGCACTCGCGTCAATCGACGTCGCGTTGGCCGCCTCATCGATTCAGGCCGGCACGACCACGTCCGCTTCGGCGCAAGGGCGCGCCAGCGATGGCTCGGCGACGGCCACGGGTGTCGTGGTGTGGTCTTCTTCATCGTCCGCCGTAGCCACGGTGAATACGAACGGCGTCATCACGGGTGTCGCCGCGGGTACTGCGCAGATCATCGCCACGGTTGGCAGCGTCACCGCACAGCAGGCGATCACGGTCACCCCGCCGCCGCCTGTGCTCACCACCATCGTCGTCGCTTCGCCAGGCACGTCGATCACCGTCGGCCAGATGATCACCGCCACCGCCAGCGGACGCGATCAGTTCGGAGCGCCGTTTGCCGCGGGCATCATCACGTGGTCGACGTCAGCGGCCACGGTTGCGACGGTCACCTCGACCGGCGAGATCACCGCAGTCTCGCCGGGCACGGTGAACATCATTGCGACCGCGGGCGGAAAAACCGGACAACTCGCGCTCACGGTGACGGCACCACCCGCCATCCGCGTCAACGAAGTGGAATCAAACGGCGGCACGCCAGGTGACTGGGTTGAGCTCTACAACCCCACCGCGTCGGTGGTGGATCTCTCCGGCTGGGCGCTCAAGGACAATGACGACGCTCGCACCTTCCGCTTCGTAGCGGGCACGACGATCGCCGCGGGTGGCTATCTCGTCGTTGAAGAAGCGACCTTTGGTTTCGGGCTCGGCGCCGCCGATGCCGCGCGCTTGTTCAATCCGTTCGGCGTCGTGGTGGACTCCTACGCCTGGATGGCGCACGCGACCAGCAGCTACGGCCGCTGCCCCAATGGCACCGGACCGTTTGTGACGATGACCAGCGTCACGAAGGGTGCGATCAACGACTGTCGTCCGCAGATCAAGGTGAACGAAGTGGAATCCAGCGGCGGGACGCCGGGCGACTGGATCGAGCTGTACAATGTGGGCACGGTGACCGTTGATCTCTCCGGCTTCATCGTGAAGGACAACGACGACAACCGTACCACCACGTTGCCGGCCGGAAGCACGATTGCGCCGGGCGCGTTCTTCGTGATTGAGGAGACCACGCTCAACTTCGGCCTCGGCTCGGCGGACGCCGCGCGCATCTTCGACGCGACCGGCGTGCTCATCGACTCATACTCGTGGAGCGCACACGCGCCCACCACCTACGGTCGATGCCCCGACGGCACGGGTGGATTCTCCACCACGACAACATCCACCAAGGGCGCGGCCAACAATTGCGTGGGCGCCGTGAAGGTGAACGAAGTGGAATCCAGCGGCGGGACGCCGGGCGACTGGATCGAGCTGTACAACGCGGGGGGCAGTCCGGTCGATATCTCGAACTTCATCATCAAGGACAACGACGATACGCGCGATACGCGCATCCCGGCCGGTACGGTGCTCGCACCGGGCGCATTCTACGTGGTTGAAGAAAGCACCCTCGGATTCGGACTCGGTGGGGGAGACGCCGCGCGGCTGTTCGATCCCAACGGCGCCTTGGTGGATTCCTATGAATGGACCGTGCATGCCCCGCTCACCTACGGGCGATGCCCGGATGGCAGCGGTGCGTTTGCGAGCACCACGGTTTCCACGAAGGGTGCGGCGAATGTGTGCACACCGGTTGGTCCGGCGAGCGCGCCCTGGCCCGGCAGCGACAATACCACCACTGTGGACGCCATGAACTTCTTCGGGACCAACATGAGCGGTCTCACGTTTGAGAGCGCGGCCGGCGGGAGTCCGTCGATTTTGTGGGCATCGAAGAACGGACCGGGCACGATGTATCGTCTCATTCTGGTTGGTGGCGTGTGGAGCCCCGATCCGGCCAACGGCTGGGGCAGCGGCAAGACGCTTCGCTACACCGACAGTCTCGGCGATGCTGACGCCGAGGGAATTACGTTTGCCGGCGGCGGATCAGCGAGCGGCATGTACATCGCCGCGGAACGCAACAATGCCGCGAACGGCGTGAGCCGGAACAGTATCCTGCGCTACGACGCATCGCAGACGTGGACTTCACTGCGCGCGACGCACGAATGGAATCTCACCAGCGATTTGCCGGTGGTTGGCGCGAATCTGGGGGCCGAAGCGATCTCGTGGATTCCGGACAGCGTGCTGGTGAATCGGGCGTTCTTCGATGAGTCGAAGAATCGTGCGTATGATCCGGCCGACTATCCGGATCATCGCGGTGGTGTCTTCTTCATCGGTCTCGAAGCCAACGGCATCATCTACGCGTACGCGCTCAACCACACCACGAACGGCTTCACGCGCGTCGCCACGATCACCACCGGCTATCCCGGCGTGATGGGCCTCGAGTACGATCCCGCCACGCGCTACCTGTGGGCCACCTGCGATGACGGCTGCAATACCACGCAGGGGATTCTCGAAATCGATGTCGCGGTGGGTTCACCAACGCGCGGGCGGTTCCTCGCGCCGCGTCGATTTGCGCGACCTGTGTCGCTGGGGAACTTCAACAACGAAGGGTTCGCCTTCGGCACGCAGGCGGAGTGCGTAGGCGGACTCAAGCCCGTCTTCTGGGCCGATGACAACCAGACGGGCGGCCACGCGATTCGCAGCGCGTCGATGCCCTGTGGTCCGATTGCGTCGCCGAACTTTCTCGCGCGCCTGCGTCGTTAACGCAGCGGATGTAGCGCGGTCGCGTTGTCACTGTCACCGGTGATTTCGCGGCCGCCTACAAACGCTCGCACACCGGCGTTCGTGTCGTTGACCAGCAGCAAGGCGTCGGGACGACCGTACTGCTTCATCAGATCGTGCATCATCGGCGCTTCGCCGCCCCAGGGATAACCGAACACGACGTCAAAGCTGTCGAGCGGTTGCCCCAGCTGCAGGTAGCCCGATGGTCCCGTGCCGAGCGTGCCGGTGCGCTCGTCGCCATCGCTCGTTTGCCAGCGATAACCGGAGGGAAGAAAACTCCCGGCGACAAACTTCGCGTGCGAATCGAAACGTGCCGCCAGCGTACGCGCGGTTTTCACGAGTGACGCATCGAGTTCGATACCGCACGCGTCGAATCCAAGCATGTCGGCCATGATCGTGATGACGCCCGAGGCCGATCCCCACTCGAGGAATCGCAGACCGGGAGCGCGATATTGCTGCAGCGCGCGTCGCACGATGAAATAGTCGGTGGCGACGAACGGATGGAACTCGTGATCACGCACATCGGACTCAAAGCGCTCCCAGATATCCCAGCCTTCGGCGCAGAGTGCATCAAGTCGCGCGTTCAGCGCATCGTCAGCATCGGGTGCGTGCAACAGCGTGTCTCCTCGAATCGTCGCCGGTTGTACGCCGCACCAACGCGGCGCGCACCGAAGGCTTCCTCAATATGCCACGTATCAGCCGCGAAGCACCATCAGTCGGAGTGACAATGCGGCAGGGCAGCAGCAGCGACCCGGACAAGTCGAGACCGCCTTCACGACCGCCCGCGCGTTGTGCGTCCTCGCGTGCGCACCGGCAGCGACACGTCGCGGCACGCGCCGGTCGCGGGACACGCGCGGAGCCGAAGCGTCCCGTTCACCGGTTGCGTCAAGGTGACACGCGCTGACGGTGCGTCCACGAAGTAGAGGCTGTCCGGCGTGAGCACAGTCGCACGGAAGACAATGCGTCCCCCCGACTCGCGCTCCAGCGTGGGCGGCGCGCTTGCCTCGATGCGCGCGCCCTCGGTCGGCTCCAGCACCAGCGTCCGGATGTGCGCCGAATCGTGCGCCGAAAGCACCACAAGTGAGTGCCGTACCAGCACGTTGTCGACGTCAGCGGCACAGGCCCATCCGCTGCCCACGCACAACCCGAGTACGAGCGCACCGCCGACACGGCGAAAGTTCTGTTGGCAGATCACGTCAGACAAAGCGGAGGGTAGGGCGAGGAGTGCCATGGCGTCACGCACGACGCAGATCCTGCACAAGTGTAAGCAGCTGCCGGGCAGCGTTTCGTCCACCGGGAAGCAGCAGCCACGCCGCCGAGTAGATCGCACCGTAGAGCACGGCACGTGCGCTCAGTAGCCAAACGCCGTCATCGGCCGTGAGCGCGGAAGTCGTTGTCGTGAGCAGGAGCACGGCGCAGCCCACCGCGGCGGCGGGTCTGGCAACCGCACGCCAGATGTCGCCCGCGCGTACGTCGGAGTCGACGGTGCTGTTCCAGACGGCCGCAGGAGCAAGGCCACAGTTCGCGATGAGCACCGCCCACGCCACACCCAGCGGTCCCTGCTGTACACCCACCATGACCGCGACCACCAGCGAGACCATCTGCAGAATGGCAAAGCGCAGCTGCCGCTTGGTGGAGCCGGTCACCAAGTGCACAAGTCGCGCCAGCTTGATCACGCTGTTGGCCGCTGCCGCGCCACACAACACGCGAAGGAACGGCACCGCCTGATCCCATTGATCGCCAAGCAGCGTTCGCACCACGATCTCGGTTTCGAGCGCCAGAAATCCCAGGAGCGGCACGGTCACGGACATCGGCGGCGTGAGGACACGCGCCACGGCGACACCGAGCGACGCACCGGTGCGCCGCGCGCGATTGAGCGTCGCCAGAATCACGCTGGTGAGCGGACCGAGCACCTGCTCATAGGCGAGCTGCGACCAGCGGGAGGCGCTGTCGTAGAGGCCAAGCACCGAAGGGCCGGCGGAAAGCCCGACGACGACACGATCCGCGATGCGTCCGGTAAACGTGATCGCCTGCGACAAGGTGACATGCCGACCGTACGCGAACAGCGCGCGCACGGATGCACTCGACTCGCCGCCGGCGCTCGACGACTGCGCCGGCCTCGTCACAGGTCCACTGCCGACCCGCAACAAGGCCGCTCGCGCCGCCAGATATGTCACGTACTGCGTGACCAGCGCCCAATATCCTGCCCCGCGAACCGCCAACAGCAGCGCGAGCGTCACGCTGACGAGCAGCGCACCAAGATCAGCGCGGGCGATCGGTGCAAATCGCAACTGCCGTACCAACCGGGCCTCCCAGACGGCCGGGAGCCCGATGCAGAACACCCCAAGGGACACGGCCAGCGTGATGGGGATGAGTCGCGGCTCGCCGTAGGCCATCGAGAGTGGAATCGACGCCAGCATCACAAGCAGCGCCATCGCCGCGCTGGCGAGCAACAGCGCACGCCAGACCTGGTGCATGCGTGCCCCATTCCAATCGCGTTGGTGCACGAGCGCCTGATTGAGACCGAATCCGCGCACGCTCTCCACCAGCGCGGTCACGGTCGATACCATGGCGTAGAGCCCGAAGTCCGTCGGTGTGAGCAGTCGCGCCAACAGCAGGCCCGTGCCAAGCATGATGAGCACACGTGCGCCCGCCGCGATGAGTTGCAGCGCACCGGCTCGCGTCGCGTCGCCCGGGGTCGGGTGAATCGATGCGTCGGTACGCTTGGCGCCCGGCGTGTTGGCGAATGCGGGATCAGGGGGAGACAAGGGCTCGTCCACGCGTGCAACTTACGTGCGATGCAACCACTTCGGTTGATCGGACACTTCCCCTTTGCCGCACATGACGCCGCTCAATATCGGACTGCTGGGATACGGGCGCATCGCGGAGCTGGTGCACGTGCCGGTGCTGCTGGGTCTCGCGAACGCGAAGCTCTGTGCGGTGGCCGAGGTCGATGCGGCGCGGCGCACGCAGGCGGAACGCGTGACGGGGGCGAAGGGCTATGCCACGGTGGAGGCGCTTCTGGCAGCGCGCGCGGTCGACGCCGTGGTGATCTGTCTCGCGACGCCGGAGCACGCCGACGCGGCGATCGCCGCGTTTGAGGCAGGACTCCACGTGTACGTGGAGAAGCCCATTGCGACGTCAGCACCCGATGCCGCGCGCGTACTCGCCGCTTGGCGGGCCGCCGGCACCGTCGGCATGTCCGGACTCAACTTTCGGTTCAGTCCACGCTACCAGGAACTGCGGCAGCTGATCGCCCAGGGCGCCCTCGGGCGAATCGTCTCCGCCCGCAGTGTATTCACCTCGGCTCCACGCACGTTGCCGCCCTGGAAACAGCGTCGTGAAACGGGTGGCGGCGTGCTGATCGATCTCGCGTCGCACCACGTGGATCTGCTCCGGTTTTTGCTCGACGATCCGGTCGTGTCGGTGCAGGCACAAGTGCGCACGATGATCACGGAAGAGGATACCGCGTCCCTGCAGGGAGCCACACGGTCCGGTGTGCTGTATCAGGGTTCGTTCTCGCTGGCCGCACCCGAGTCACACCGGTTCGAAGTGATTGGTGAGGTCGCGAGTGCTGCATTTGATCGGGCGCTCGACCGCGCGGTGCGCGTGATCCCGGTGCGCGGTGCCCACACTCGCGCGCGTCGGCTGGAGCGAGTGCTTGACGCCATGCATCCCGGTTCGTTGTTGCGAGGTGTGCAGCCGGAGCGGTCGTTTGCGAGGGCGCTTGCGGCGTTTGTCCGTGCGGCGAGTGCAGGGAATCCGGTCTCGCCCTCGCTCGACGACGGCGCCGTGAGCCTGCAGGTAATTCTGGCCGCAGAAGCGTCGGCGCGTGATGGCGGGCGTCACGAGGTCGCACCAGTTGCCACGGTTGGTCGCAGCGCATGAAGGTGCTGCTGCTGCATGACTACGGCACGGCAACGGGTGGTGCCGAACTGCAGATGCTCGCGTTGCGTCGTGGCCTGCGCGAGCGTGGGCATGATGTGCGCCTCTTCACGAGTCGGGCGACGTACGTGCCGGCCGACGTGTTGGCCGACGAGCAGTGTTTCGGCGTGGTCAACACGCGATTGCAGGTACTCACACAAACCGTGAATCTGTCGGCCGTGTCCGGGCTGCGCCGAGTCCTGCGCGAGTTTGTTCCCGATGTGGTACACGCCCGCATGATCTTGTATCAGCTGTCCCCCGCCATCCTGCCGCTGCTGCGTGGCACGCCAGCGATCTATCAGGAGGCCACGTACAAATCGATCTGTCTGACCGGGACTCGCGTCTTGCCGGACGGTCGCGCGTGCCGCTCCATCGCCGGGCGCGTGTGTTTGCGGGAGGGCTGTGTCACACCGCAGAGCTGGGCGGTGCTCATGCTGCAGCGCGCGCTGTGGCAGCGGGGACGCAGTGTGTTCTCGCGATACGTGGCGCTGAGTCACGCGATGAAAACCGAGCTGGAGATGGGCGGGCTCACGCCGGTTCACGTGATGCACAATGGTGTTCCCGAACGACACATGCGCGCGCCGCTCTCCGGACCGCCTCGTGTGGTGTTCGCCGGTCGGCTCGCGCCAGAGAAGGGCGTCGACCGGCTGCTGCAGGTGTTCGCGCGCGTTCGCGAGGTGGTGCCCGACGCGGTGCTGGATATTTTTGGTGATGGACCGCTGCGAGAGTCGCTTGAAGCGCTCGCGCACGCACTCGGCGTGTCGCCGGCGGTGCGTTTTCACGGCCATCTCATGCGCGAGGCCATGGAACTCACCTGCGATCATGCCTGGGTGCAAGCGGTGCCATCCCAGTGGGCCGAACCCTTCGGCAACGTGACCACGGAAGCGATGATGCGCGGAACGGCGGTTCTCGCCAGTGACGTGGGCGGGCAGCGGGATATCGTGGTTCATGAGGTGACTGGATTCCTGCTGCCGCCGCAGGATGAAGACGCGTGGGTCCGCGCGCTCGTGCGGCTGCTCTCCGATCGTGATCTGGCGGAGGCGTACGGGGCCGCCGGTCGCCGGCGCGCGCTTGAATGTTTCAGCGAGTCGGCGAGTCTTGATCGGTGGGAAGCGATGTATCATGCAGTGATCTCGGAACACACCCATCGACTGCGCCCCGCGACCACGCACCCAGTATGAACGGTACCATTCGCAGTGTCAGAGAGGCGTCGGGTGATGCGCCGGCCAGTATCTCCGTAGTCGTGGTCACGCCGAACCGTTTTGCGAACATTCGCCGCACCGTACGGCACATGCGGGCGCAGACGATTCGAGATCGCATCGAGCTGATCGTGGTGGCGCCCTCAGGCGACGCGCTGGCGGACGCCGCGTCGCATGAGCTCGACGGCTTCCACTCCGTGCGCCTGCTCGACATCGGTCAGATCCACGACGTCGACAAGTCGGCCGCCGATGGTGTGCGCCACGCGCGTGCCGAGGTGGTCGGGATCATCGAAGATCATGCGTTTGCCGAACCCGAGTGGGCCGATGCGATGCTGGCCGCGCACGAGGGACCGTGGGTGGCGGTAGCGAGCACGATGGTGAATGCCAATCCCAAACGGCAACTCAGCTGGTGCAACATGCTTGTCGCGTATGGCCCATCGGTCGAGCCCACGATCGAAGGTGAGCGAACCGCGATCCCGGGACACAACGTGTCGTTCAAGCGCACGGCGCTCGCGCCGTTTGGCGATGCGCTGCGCGACCGATTCGGACGGGAGGGCGGCTTGCTCGACGCGCTGCGCGCGAACGGTGGTCGGTTCCTCTTGTGCGAACGCGCGCGCGTGCACCACATCAATCCATCCACCTGGGCAGCCACTGCGGAGGTGCGCATCAATGCGGGTCGACTCTACGGTGCGAGTCGTGCACAGGCTGGGAGGTGGAGCGCGGTGCGACGATTGTTGTACTCGGCTGCCGGACCGCTCATTCCATTCGTACGCTACTCGCGCGTCACACAGGAGCTCTTCGGCGCCGGCCGGCGTGCCGAGCTGGCGAAGCGTGTCGCCCCTGCGGTGTTCGGTGGCCTTGTACTGGATGCCATCGGACAAATGGCGGGCTACGCGATCGGTGAGGGGAATAGTCGACAGGTCCTCAGGCACTTCGAGCTGGATCGCATGCTGCACATTCCCGCTGATGAGCGCCGGGAGTTCGAGGAGCCGCACGCGTGATGCGCCGCGTCGAGTGGCCCGTGCTGCTTGTGCTGGTCGCCATGCTGTTCAACGCCGTCTGGCTCTGGCCTGAGTTGCAGACCGGTGCGCCGAGCCAGAACGATACCGCGTTTCACGCGCTGATGATTACGCAGGCCAGCGCCGCGCTTGCGTCCGGCAGCAGCGTGGTGGATTTCTGGATTCCGCAGTTAGGGTTTGGTTATCCGCAGTTCCTCTACTACCAACACGCGCCGCATGTGTTTGTGGTGGGCATTCACCGCCTGCTCGGCGGGAGCGTCGAGCTGCTGAGTGTGTTTCACACGGTGCGCTGGCTGCTGCTGGTGACGTTCCCGCTCACGGTGTACTGGTCGGCGCGTCGTCTCGACCTGAGCGCGCGCGAGGCGGCCGTTGCGGCGGCGACCTCATCGCTGCTCTCGGGCGACGCCCGCTTTGGCTTTGAGTATAACAGCTATGTATGGCGCGGGTTTGGCATGTACACGCAACTGTGGGCCATGCATCTGTCGTTCATCGCGACTGCGTGCGTGTACCGCCTGATGCGCGACGGCACGGGGTATCTGCGGAGTATTGTGGTGCTCATCGTGCTGGCGCTTTCGCAGTTGCTGTACGCGTACATGACCGCGCTCACCTCGGTGATGCTGCTGTTGATGGGTGACGCGCCGAGTCGCTGGCCGGTGCGTGCGGCGCGTCTGGGGATGATCGGCAGCGTGTCGCTGCTGGCCACCGCGTACATGACCGTGCCGTTCCTCTCACTCAATGCGTATCTCAGCACGTTCCCGCGTCTTCCCGGCGCAACCGGTGGATTGAGCGCCATCTCAGCAGGATGGGCGAGCACGTCGCTGCTTGATCATGAGCGATGGCCGGTGCTGACGGGGCTGTTGATCATCGGGATCGCGGTCGCCGTGTGGCAGGGAGCGCGTGAACGGTTGCGTGGTCGTGTGTTGCTGCCGGGCGGATTCCTGCTCTGGATGCTGCTCTGTTTCGGAGGCGATGCGGCGACGTCGACGATGCGCGGGCTCGGGTTGTATGGCGCCGATGTGTCGTACCGCTTTATCGGGGGTGTGGAGCTATTCGCGATTCTGCTCATGGGTGTGGGCGGAGGGTGGCTCTGGGATCGCATCGCCAGCGCGTCGTTCATCTCCGGACTGTCGAGCAACGCCGGTTGGCGCGTGGCCGGAGGGGCGGCGGTTGGTGGTGTGCTGGTGCTGCTCTGGTTGACGCCCGCCTTTGTGGAGCGCGCCGGCTACTATCGCACCAACGCGCGTTGGATCAACGAGACGAGTTCGGCGCTCCGGGAGAATATCGATCTGCAGGGACTGCTGTCGACCATCGCGCAGGATGGCGGTGGCCGCGTGTACGCGGGGCGTCCCAACAACTGGGGCGCGAACCTGCGGGTGGGGCCGGTCATCCGGGTGACTGACGTGATCAAGTCACGCGTGATGCCCGCGCTGGTTCCCCCGTATCAGGGGTTGTCGCTCAATGCGGACATGGCCTGGCAGTTCGACGATGGTAATGCGGCGCACTACGATCTGTTCGATGTGCGCTACGTCATGGTGCCGTCCGACGCGCAGGTGCCGGCATTTCTGCAACCGTTTCTCGCGACCACCGAATATGCCGTGTTGCGTGCGCAGACGACGGGTGCGTCGATGTGGGTATCGGTGAGTGACCGGCGTGCGGTATCGTCGCAGCGGGAGCTGATGATCGGCAATCGCGAATGGTTGCACAGTGGCGCACCGGCGCGTCGTTCGGTGATTCGCTGGGACTATGCCAACGACGAATCGGGTGCGCTAGCGCGTGACGCGGCCTCGCGCTGTCCACAGATGGGTTCGCTTGCCGACGGGTATGTCGGTTTCGACTCGATGGTGGTGCGCACACGATGCGACGACGCGGGTACGGTGATGTTCAAGTCGAGCTACCATCCCAACTGGCGTGTGACGGTAGATGGAAATCCGGTCCCGACCTTCATGGTGTCGCCAGCGTTTCTGGCCGCTGACGTTCCAGCGGGCGAGCATGTGCTCAAGGCCGAGTATGTACCGACTGCCGGAAAGCACGCGCTGCTGTTGATGGGGGGTGTGGTGCTGCTGATTGCCGTATTCACGCGTGACGAGCTCGATCGGGTGCCGCGCTGGCTAATGCGCCGAGTGGGCGGTCCGGCCAACTAGCGGCGCGCGCGCACGTGTATCGTCTCGCGCACGCGGATCACGCCCGCATCGCGGTGCGTAGCGTTCATCCCGAACATCACGCCTCCACCATCGCCGCGACGGTACGTGGCGAGCGTCCGCAGCGGTTCGACACCGCGCTCGAGCGTTCGTGGGTTGATGGTGGTGAACACGCAACGAGGGCACGGCGAGCCCACTCCGATTTCCACGCCACCCACCTCGATGAGTGACCACGTGTCCTCGTCGTGCGCGGTGGTTCCCGCAATCAATACGTTGGGCCGGAATCGCTCCACGCCAACGGGTGTCTCCCCCGCCTGCAGCAGTCGCTCATTGAGCGCGTCGATGCTGCTCTGAGACAGCAACAACAACGGCGCGCCATCAGTGACGGACACGGTACGCGTGCCGGCGTCAATCGGGCCGGTGTACTTCGGTGCCAGCGGGCGATGGGATTCAGGGGCAAGATGCAGCAAGCGGCACGCCGTGCCGATCGCCTCGCTGCACCACTGCGCGGCGAGTTCGCCGGCATCGGCCATCTCGATGGTGTCATCCCAGCATTGCACGGTGCGCAGCGGTGCGTGTGCGTCCGCGTGCGATACCGAGAGCACGTCCAGCCCGTCGGCCCGGAGAGTGAGCGGGCCATCCGCCACGATCGCGCCGTCTCGCATGGGCAACGCGGCGTGAATGCCAGCGAGCGCCGTCGCGGCTCGCGGGGTGATCATCACACCGTGCTGGTCGGCCAGCAACCAGCGTCGGTCGCCGAGCGCGCCGAGCGCGTCCAGGGGCATGGCGGTGACCGCGACGGGCGCCGCACCCTTGAGCGGATGCACGAACAGTTTTGCGACGGTTGGTATAGCTTGGATAGATGGCGTCATGTGCGCATGGCGTAGCGAGAGATGCTGGATCGACACGGAGCGCGGCATGAGCCACATACCTTCCGAGGTGACGTCGGATCTTACTGCGATGGACGCAAGGCTGCCGCCGTCCGGACCGCAGTCTGTCCCCACCGGGGCGCCGCGGTCCGCGCCGGCGTCCGCCCCGCCGTCCGCGCCGGCTGGCGGGTGCACACGTCGTCAGCCCGCTGGCGGCTTCGCGCTCGCGTCGCCTGGGCCGTGGTCAGCATTCTGGTCACCGAGTGCATGATTCTCGGACTGGCCGTACGATTCATGTGGTGCGTGTCTTCAGCGGGCCGGTATTTCGATCAACGCCGCTGTGGGGCCTGTACCTTCGCCTGAACGGCGCGCGCATCGGACGTGGTGTGAGGGTCAACAGCCTCAAGCTCATGGATCACAGCTTGCTCGAGTTCGGCGATCAGGTCGTGATTGCATCGGACGCGAGTGTTTCCTAGCACGTCATCGAACATGGCCGGCTTATCACGGCGCCGGTGCGACTGGGCGATTGCGAGACGGTCGGCATCGGGAGTGTGGTGGGCATCGGCAGCACCGTTGGCGAGGGCACGCAGATCGGTGCGCTGAGTGTGGTACCCAAGCATTCGGTGCTTGCAGCGAACGCGACGTACGCGGGGGCGCCGGTGCGGCGGATTGACGTGGGGGAACGGTGACGAGCGGACGGTTGCCCGGCTGCTACGAGCGCTGCTGTGGTGCTGCCAGATCGCGCCTTCGGTTGACGGTTATGGTTTACGGTTTGCGGTGCACGGTGCACGGTGAACGGCAACCGGAGGCGGCACTCAGTGACTCGCGCGTGTGTGGCACGGCAGCGACGAACCGTTCACCGTACCTCCTCAGCGTCGCGGTTTTGCGGTCACCAGCGCCGCCTGCACGCTCACATACTCCCCGACATTCTCCATCGTCAGCAAGCCCACGAGCGCACCGCGCGCGATCACAGGCATCGTGCGAATCGGCGTGCCCTGCATGCGCTGCAGCGCCTCGGCCAGCGGCTCGGCGGCGTCGGCGTGCGGCACATCGCGCTGCATCGCGTCAATCACGCGCAAGTGTTGCGTATTCCGGGCGAGCGCTGTGAGCAGCGCCTGCCGCGTGAGCAGGCCCATCACACGACCTTCATCGGCCACCGGAAAATCCTGTTGACTGCCGGCGAGCAGCAACTCCACGGCGTGTGAGAGTGAATCACTGGGCGACAGCGTGCGAAAATCCGTCAGCATCGCCTGGGTGACGGTCACACCGTCGAGTGCACCCTTGGTTTGCGCTGCCAGGGACTCCTGTGACGCGCCGATCCAGACAAACACGGCGATCAGCATCAGGAACGGGTTCGTGAAGAATCCGGCGACGGCGAACAACGCGGCGAAAAGTTTGCCCACGGTTGCGGCGCGCGCCGTCGCGCGTGCGTAGTCCATGCGCATCGCGAGCAGGGCGCGCAACACGCGTCCGCCGTCCATCGGGAAAGCGGGCAGCATGTTGAACACGATCAACATGATGTTGACCACGAGCAGTCGCTCAAGGAAACCGGGACCCGTCAAGCCCGACTCGGCGCCGGCGAGCGATTCCAGCGTGACGCTCCGGCCGGCCGCAGCCAATGCCGCCACCAGCGTCACGGCGATCACCACATTGACCGCCGGACCCGCGAGGGCGACCAGCAGCTCCTGCGCGGGCTTGTCGGGCATGCGCTCCAGACGGGCCACACCACCGATGGGCAGAAGCGTTATATCGCGCGTGCGCACGCCAAATCGTCTGGCCGTCAAGGCATGCCCGAACTCATGCAGCAGCACACACAGAAACAGCGCGAGCACGAACCCCACACCACTCAGCGCGGCGCTGACGCTTTGTTCGGTCGAATACACCGAAAGTCCGATCCAGATCAGCAGCGCGATGAACGTGATGTGGATCTGGACGGGAATGCCGGCAAATCGACCAATCGACAGGGACCACTTCATGGCAACTCGGAGCAGAGGACGGGCGTGGATCCGTGTAGTGCGCAACGCGACGCGTCGCTGCCACACCCCCCGAAAGATAGGCGGAGCCCGCGTCGGCGTCGGGTGAAATCATCGCGCAACTCGCGACTACCACCTGTGGAGGATATGCTTCATGAATGCACCTCACGTGGACGTCGGACATTCGCGGGTGAAACGCCGCACCTTTCTGCTCGCCGGACTCGGTGCCAGTGGCGCATTGCTGCTTGGGTGGAGTGTGCTGCCGCCGGGCCAACGGCTGTACCGCGCATCGCGAGAGTCACCGCTCGGCGGCGGCGTACTGCTCAACGGGTGGGTCGCCATCGGCGCCGACGATCGGGTCACCGTCATCGTGCCTAAGGCCGAAATGGGGCAGGGCGTACACACGGCGCTGGCCATGATGCTCGCCGAGGAGCTTGATTGCGCGTGGGAACAGGTGCGCATCGAGCAGAGCCCGATTGATGCGATCTACGCCAATCTCACGGTTGGGCGCGACGCACTGCCGTTCCACCCCGATGAACGGGGCGTCATTTCGCGCTCGGTCTCGTGGTACAGCGATAAACTGTTGCGCAATGTCGGGCTCATGATCACAGGCGGCTCTACCAGCGTACGCGACCTGTGGAATCCGGTGCGCGACGCGGGAGGGCTGGCGCGTGCCACGCTGGTGGACGCCGCGGCGACAGAGTGGGGCGTTTCCCGTGCGCAATGTCGCGTGGAAAATGGCGTTATTCGCGCCGGCGATCGTTCGATGCGCTTCGGCGAGGTCGTGGCGAGCGGGCGCCCGCTCGCGCCCGCTACGACATGGAATCTGAAGGAGCCTTCAGCGTATCGACTGATCGGCACGCCGCGTGCTCGGCTCGACGCCGCCGCCAAGAGCGACGGCAGCGCGGCGTTCGGGCTCGATGTGCGCCCCGCAGGTCTTGTTTACGCGGCCGTGACGATGTCGCCCACCATCGGCGGACGTGTTGGCGGCTTCGACGCCGCCGCGGCGAAGGCTCTGCGTGGTGTACGCGAGGTCGTCGAGCTCACCGGGCGGAACGGTGGTGCACCCGGTGTCGCGGTTATAGCCGAGCGATGGACCGTCGCGACGAAGGCCATCGGCGCATTGAATGTGCAATGGCACGCTGGGCCGGAGTCAACGCTCTCCTCGCAACAGGTGCACGACACGCTACGTACACGCGCGGTGGAACCTGGTGGTCGCACCTTCCGGCGGGTGGGGAACGTGGACGAGTCACTCGCGTCTGCCGCAGCGGTTATTGAGGCCACGTACGACGTGCCGTACCTCGCGCACACCACGATGGAGCCACCCAACTGCACGATTCTGGCGCGCGCAGACGGCGCCGAGGTGTGGGTTGGAACGCAGGTGCCGACGCAGGCGCGCGGGGCTGTCGCGGAAGTGCTCGGTGTGCCAGCCGAATCAGTGAATGTGCATGTGCAGCTGTTGGGCGGCGGATTTGGACGGCGGCTTGAGGTGGATTTCATCGGTCAGGCGGCCGAGATCGCGCGCGCGATGCCCGGAGTGCCGGTACAGGTCATCTGGACGCGCGAAGATGATGTGCAGCACGACTTCTATCGTCCGGCGTGTGTGTCGGTATTGCGTGGTGGACTCGATGCGGCGGGTCGAGTGGTCGCGCTGCACGCCGTGAACGCGAGCCAACCAATCGTACCAGCGTACGGGGCGCGGAACGGCGTGGCGCTGGCGCGATTCGATGTGCACAAGTCGTCGGTGGAAGGCCTGTTCGATCAGCCGTACGCGTTTCCGGCCATGCGCGTCTCGCATCACGCTGTGTCACTGCCGGTGCCAATTGGCTACTGGCGAGCCGTTGGCCATTCGCATAACGCGTTCTTCCTCGAGAGTTTCGTTGATGAACTCGCCTTTGCTGCGCAACAAGATCCCGTCGCGTTCCGTCGTGCGCTGCTCTCGGACCATGCGCGGGCGCGCCGCGTGCTCGAGTTGGCTGCCGAACGGTCGGGCTGGAGTACAACGCCTTCGACGGCCGCCGACGGTGCGCGCGTCGCTCGCGGCGTCGCGTTACATCGGTCGTTCGGTTCGATCTGTGCGCAGGTGGCGGAGGTTTCTCTTTCGTCAGCGCGCGAGATTCGTGTGCATCGTGTGACCTGTGCGGTGGATTGCGGCGTCGCGATCAATCCCGATGGCATCGCGCAGCAAATGGAGAGCGGCGTCGTATACGGACTTACGGCGGCGCTCTACAGCGAGATCACGATTGACCGCGGTCAAGTACAGCAGCGCAACTTTGACGGCTATCGTGCGCTGCGCATCGGTGAATGTCCCGTCGTCGACACGTTCATCGTGCCGAGCAATGACGCGCCGGGTGGTATTGGCGAAGTCGGACTGCCGCCAATCGCGCCAGCCGTTGCCAATGCTGTGTTTGCGCTCACCGGGGAGCGGCTGCGCTCGTTGCCACTGCGACTGTCGAAGGCAACGTCGTGATCACGCTGCATGTGAACGGGCGAACGCATGCGGTGGACGTTCCACCGGAAACGCCACTGCTGTGGGTGTTACGCGAAGAACTCAATGCGACCGGCACCAAGTTTGGTTGTGGCGTGTCGCTCTGCGGTGCCTGCACGGTGCATCTGCAGGGACGTCCCATCCGCAGCTGCGTGACGCCGATCTCGCTGGTGGGCGATGGCCGCATCACCACGATTGAGGGCGTTTCGCTGCCAACCGTCAACGCCGAGTCGGCTGACGAGACCGACACGCGTCGGCGCAGTGTGGCCAGCGCCGTGCAGCAGGCGTGGACGGCGCGAAGCGTCGCACAATGCGGCTACTGTCAATCGGGCATGGTGATGGCCGCCATTGCCTTACTCACCGAGAACGCGTCCCCGAGTGACGCGGAGATTGATCAGGCGTTCGCCGGACACATCTGCCGATGCGGAAGCTATCAGCGGCTGCGTGCGGCCGTGCACGATGCGGCGAAGGCGCTTGCCGTTTGAAGAGTTCACCATCCTCGATGACACCGCAGGGTTCGTGCGGGCTGATGGCAGCGCCAGCCAGGTCGTAACCCACCGCACGCCGATTGCGGTTGCGAGTAGCAGCAGTCCTGTACCAGCGTACAGTTGATCGCGTACGAGGTATGTCGTGCACACACGAACCGGCGCATCACGCAACAGCAGTCCGGCCACGGCTGCCATCCAGGTGAGATTGCCCACGAAGAACGCCTGACCGATCGCGCCAGCGCGCCGCCAGGAGTGGCGAAGCATTACGCCGCCCGCAAGCAGTGTACCTGATTCGAAATGTGCGATGGTGTCCGATGTCGCGGCGAGGTCCAGAGCACGCGGAACCATCCACATCGTGATGATCGCCGCGGTCAGGAGCAGGCCCGGCGCGCCGCCGGGATTCAGGCCGGTGGAGCGTACGTACACAGGCGCTGGCTCACTGATCAGAAAACCGGACAGCAACAGCAACGGGATCTGAACGAGCATGTGCCCTGTCATCGTCGCCACGATCAGGTCACGTGCCGGTGTGAGGCTCAGGAGGAGCGCGACGGCGAACCCCGTGCATCGCCGGATATTCATGGCGCCGCGTCCCATGCCTCGAGTGCTGCCCTCAAGGCCGCCTCACCATCGGCCATGTCCACGATGCGCACCAGTCTTCCGTGAGGATCAACCACATGCAGCGCGGCGTTGTGCACCCAGCCGCCCGCTCCATCGGGGATCACCTGCACACCGAACGTGCGCAGGAGTTGTGCCAGGGCACTCGTATCAACCGGCGTCACGAGCGACCAGATCTCCGAGTTCGCGCGGTGCACGCGCGCGTAGAGGGCGAGACTTCGCGGATCATCATGCGCCACGTCGAACGACACGGTGAGCAGACGAACTTTATCCTGCAGCCCACGCTCTTCGATGTTGCGTTGCAGCATCTGAAACACGCCGCCCAGCGCGCCGCACACGGTAATGCAGCGGGTGTACACAAAATCCACGATGACGGCACGTGGGCGTACCGAGCCGGGATTGGACGACGTCCATGCCGTGCTCTCGCGCGTCAGGTCACGCAGCACTTCGTGCTCAGTGCCGCTGCTACTGCTACTGCGCACCGACACGCTGGGCACGGCAACGGGCGCGCGTAACACGCGTCGAGCGCGCGCCGCATCGGTTGTGAGAACGGCCATCCCGTCTGTAGCCCAGCTCAGCAGGATGACGCTGCACAGCACGGCGGCCGTCAGGCCAATCGCGCCACGCGCAACCTGCGCGCTCCTGCTCACTCGATCGTCTCCAGCTCCGCACCACCCTGCCACGCCGTCGTGCGGGACAGGGTGCGTTCGCGTTCGCGCGCCACCGTCGCCGCAGTCACCTCGCCGGCCGAGTTCCCCCACGTGGCTCGTACATACGTCGCGAGCGCGGCGAGTTCGTCGTCGGTGAGGCTCTTCCACGCGGGCATCTGCCCGTTGTAGACCACCGCGTTCACTTCGATGGCGCCCTGAATTCCGTGCAGCAAAATCTGCACGAGTCGTCCCTCGGAACCGGTGACCCAGTCCGCCCCGACCAGTGGCGGGAACACGCCGGCCACGCCCTGTCCACTCGCCTGATGACACGCCGCGCACTTGCTGGTGAACAGCTGCACGCCACTCACCGCACCGGCCGGCGCATCCTGCAGGGCAGACAACGTGCGGCCATCCCCATTCATCGGGTCGCTGCGGCCGCTGAGGTCGATGATGTACCACGCACCCCACGCCACCATGCCGAACACCAGCACGAAAAACAAACGAGGCAGTGGACGCACGGCCTCATCGGGATCGTCGAACTCGCGCTGCCGCGGCTGTTTGCGAAAGCGGTCGGTCATGGCGCCGCCGACGTCTTGCGCACCGGATACGATCGATCGAGCGACAGCAAATACGCGGTCAGGTCGAGTGCCTCTTGCGTTGCCACAATGCGTTCACCTTCGCGCGCGAATGCCGGCGGCAGCGTCACGACCACTTCGTCAGGCGCCACTGCACCGCGTTTGCGTTCGAACAGGAACGGGAACGCCGGCATGATCGAGCCGGGCGAATATGCGCGCGGTTGATACAAATGCCCGAGATGCCAATCACGACTCGGCTGACGTACGGCAATATTGAAAAGATCCGGACCGGTACGCATGGTGCCGAGCAAGTGCGGTCTGTCGTACACATAGTCGCCGGGCACCGAAGGCCGGCCCCATCCGCGCGCCATGTCCGGTGCCACGCTGGGGTCACGCGGCTGCTGTGAGTGACAATAGATACAGCCGTTCGCAATGTACGATTGCCGCCCGCGCAGTTGTGCGTCGGTGTACTGCGTGAGCCCCTCAGGCGGCGGAACATTGCGCAGCGTGAAGTACGGCAGCACGACGAGCGCACCGGCGGCAAAGGCAATGATCATGAGGGCGCCGGCCGCCAGCTTGAAAACGCCGACCTCCCCATCGCGGAGTCTCATGCGCTTGCCCTCGATGCCGCGGTGACACCGGCCGGCGTATCGAGCCGTACCGGACGGCGCAGCAGTGCCGCGCCCTCTCGTTGTGTCCCGCGACGCAATAGCATCACCACGAAGTGCGCGGCGAATACGAGGTGCCCGAGTGTCATCATGGTGCCGCCCACGGTACGCGAGATCAGAAACGGTTCCGTCACGCGCACGGAATCGATGAACGGCCGGGCGGCGTCGAGCATGCGCATGCCCTGCAGCCATCCACCAATGCTCAGCCCCACGAAATACACGGCAAATCCGCCGGTCACGAGCCAGAAGTGCAGTGAGATGAGCCGGCTGTACGGCCATTCCCAGTCGAGCAGGCGGGGCATCACGAAGTACATCGATCCGAACATCACCAGCGAGAAGAAGCCGTAGAGTCCGAGGTGCGCGTGCGCCACCGTGAAGTGCGTGAAGTGCGTGGTCGTATTCACCACACGCAGCGACTGCATGCTGCCCTGGATGGATGCCAGCGTGTACATCATGCCACCGAGCACGATGAATCGCAGCGTCGGGGAGTAGCGCAGCGCGGACAGATGTCCGTACGCGGTGCGATGCTGATTCACGCCGACCGCCACCACCGGCACAATCATCATCATGCTCTGCACAATCGACAGCGTGACGAGCCACCCGGGCACCGGTCCACCGATCAGGTGGTGGCCGCCTACCTGACTGTAAAAGAACGCGAGCGTCCAGAAGCCAACGAGCGACAGATGGTACGAGTGAATCGGTTTGCCGAGCACCTTTGGCAAAAAATAGTAAATCGCGGCGAGCCCCAGCGGTGTGAACCAAAGGCCAAGCACGTTGTGTCCGAACCACCAGTTCATCGCCGCCTGTTGCACGCCGAAATGAATGCCGGGCCATTTCGCCACGATCAAGAGGATCGGGAGCCACAGCAGTCCCGCACTGATGTACCACACGGACACGTACAGGTGGGGCACCCGTCGTCGCTGTAACGTGCGAAGCAGGGCCACGCCAACGAGCGTGCCACCAAGAAACAGCGGAATATCCACCTGCCACGGAAACTCCAGCCACTCGAGGCCGGCGCTCTTGCCGATGAGAATCGCGATGATACCGCCGGTCACACCGCACAGCCAGAGCACAACACCGGTGGCCGCGGTGCGGCTTCCCACAAGCGGCGTGCGCAACAGCCGCGGGAAGAGCCAGATCGCAATGCCCAGCCCGGCGAGTGAGCACCAGCCGTAGGCGACCGCGTTCAAATGCGCCGGCCGGATGCGACCGAAGGTGAGCCACGATTGTTCGACCAACCAGTCGGGCGCGTGCAGCTTGATCGACGCCATCAGGCCGAACACCGACGCGATGACCAGCCAGAGCACGGCGCCGCTCAACGCGATCAGCACGGGTAAACGACTCGAGGCGTCGAGCAGCGCGCGTTCGTCGGTTTCTTCCGGAGTGAGCACGGCAAACTCACCGGTGTGGCCGGTGCGATTCATGACGCCTTGCAGTTGGTCTTCGGCGGTGGCGGTGCCCGCTGCCGGATCTTCAACGAGCCCGATTTCTTTCGGGGCGAAGATCACCCGGCCTGCGGTTTCTCCGGCACCGAACAGACCGCGCGACATCGACCACAGAAAAAGCCCAAGCGCGGCGAGCGATCCAAGAAACGTGACCAACAACACGCCCACCGAGTACTGCATGCCGAACACTCCAGCGACCGTATGAGGGGAGACGGCGTCTCAATGAGACCTCTGCGGTACGAAACGCGCGATCGATCGCTCCCGTTCCGTGCGGTCGGTGCGTGTCGGTTGAGCGTGGGCGCGGTCCGAATGCGGCGCGCGGCCGCGACCAACGTTCGCCGCCGGCTGCGCTGTTGCGTCAACGGGATCGGCTTGGCTCGACCGACGAACAAACGAAACAGCTCGAGTCGCTGGCGGCGACGCAGCGTAACGCATTCAGCGTCTCGCCGTCGCCGAGGCGATGTACAGGGGACACATCGGGGTCGTCCGCCGCTGGGCCAACGCCCATCACGCGGATAGTCGTGAACGTGCCGTCGCCGCTCGGATCAGCGCGGCGGCATCTTCACCACCACACCGCGCTGTATCACCATGTGCACGTCGCGCAACGCGCTGATTTGCACGGACGGGTCGCCGCGAACGATCACCAGATCCGCTTGCGCGCCCGCGTCGATGCGGCCGATGGCGTTAATGCCGAGCACACGCGCCGCCGTTGACGTAGCCGCCACGATTGCCTGCATCGGCGTCAAACCATACTGTACCAGCAGCTCAAGTTCGTGCGCGTTCTCACCGTGTGCAAAAACGCCCACATCACTGCCGTTGGCGATGGTCACGCCGGCGTCGAGCGCCAGGCGGACTGACGCGCGCTTGGCACGAAGGCGAGCCGGTTCCGCGTCAACGCCCGGCCGCCAGCCGCCATATTGCGCGATCGCGTGGCCCGCGGCGACGGTGGGCACGAGCACCACATTGCGTTCACGCATGAGTGCGAATATCGGGGCGGTGCCGCCGTCGCCGTGTTCAATCGTTTGGACACCCGCCAGCGTGGCGCGTCGCATGCCCTCCGCCGTGGACGCATGCGCGATCACGGGCCGGCCGCTCGAGTTGGCCACGGCGACCGCGGCTTGCAGTTCTTCAATCGTGAAGGCCGGCTGCGCCGATCCGTTGGGTCCCCACCGATAGTCCGCGTATACTTTGATCACGTCCGCACCGCGGGCAATCTGCGCGCGCACAATGGAGACCAGCTCCGACGCATTGCCCGCTTCCTCCGCCGCAACCGGCACCCGCACTTCCGGCGCAAACCCACGCGGTGCGTAGCTGCCTCGCATCACGATCGCCTGCTCCGCCACCACCAGACGCGGACCGCGAATCACGCCTTTTTCGAGCGCCGATCGCAGTCCGACATCGTTGCTGCCGGCGCCTTCCGTGCCGAGATCGCGCAGTGTCGTGAATCCGGCATCGAGCGTGCGCGACAGATGCACCGTCGCGCGAGCGACCCGTTCACCCCACGCTTCGCGCAGGACCTGATCGTCCCACGGCGTCTCGTTGTACGGATGCAGCAGCACATGCGAGTGCAAGTCGATCAAGCCGGGGAGCAGGGTAGTGCCGGGCAGCTCCATGACGCGGGTGCCCGGCGGCAAGGTCAACGAAGTGCGAAGGCCAACCGCGATCACACGTCCGCTGTCCACCAGCACGGCGAGCCCTGCTCTGGCCGCGGCGCCGCTGCCATCCACCACGCGATCAGGAATGAGGAGCAGCGGTTGCGGTGCCGACCGCTCAGGGGACGCGCCCTGCGCACGCACGGACACCGCGAACGCGCTACTGAGAGCGAGCAGGGCCGTGAGCGCGACACCACGGCGAAGGCGGGGCGCGAAGACCTGAGGATGAAACGGAGACATCGGGCGTGTATCGGGTTGAAGGAACGGGGAAGATGCACGCGCCGGCGGTCACGTGTCCATGCGGCATGGGTGTCAATGGCGCGCGTACGTCTGGACGAACGGCGGTCAGCACGCCAGCTTCTTCTCAGGCGCAGAACGCGCAGGAGTGGCGATCCACACGGTCGGGAGGCGAGACGCGACGATGTCGGAACAGACGCAAATGCAGCCCGTCACCGAGGACATCGCGAAGCCGCGCGATGACGAGATCGATGTGTTCGGGCTGACACACCAGGGGCTCGTCCGCACTGAGAATCAGGACCACTTTCTGATTGCGTCGATACACAAGCGTGTGAATGTCGTGAAGACCAGCTTGTCGGCGCAACAGCGGCTCCCGCTCGCCGACGAGCGATTGGCGATTCTGGCCATGGTGGCCGATGGTGTGGGCGGCGGCGAAGGGGGGGAGCGCGCGAGCGCCACGGCGCTTGAAGTGGCCACACAGTACTTCGTAGCCAGCACCGACTGCTACTACCGGTCGAACGGGTCGGACACATCGTTCATCGAAACGCTGCAGGATGCGGCGCTGCAGTGTCATCAGGCCGTTGTCGATCGCGCGAAGGCAGAAGGCCACGGTCGCACGATGGCGACCACGCTCACGTTGTTCATGGGCGTCTGGCCATGGTACTATCTGCTACAGGTCGGTGATTCCCGTTACTACGTGTATCGAGATGGTGAGCTGCGGCAGGCCACACGCGACCAGACCATGGCGCAAGACCTGATCGATGAAGGTGTGTTCACGCGCGCGATGGCGGATCGCTCGCGCTACGCGAACGTCTTGTCGAGCGCGATTGGCGGACAAAATGCGTTGCCGGTGGTCACAAGATTGCCAGCGGACTGGGGCAACGTGCACCTGATCTGCAGCGACGGGCTCACCAAACACGTGCCAGACACGCGCATTCGTGAGCGACTGGCCTCCATGACCTCGGCGCAGCAGGTCTGCGAACAGCTGTTGCAGGACGCACTGGATGGCGGAGGCACGGACAACGTGACTATTGTCGTGGGACGGGCGGTGCCGAAGCACTGACCCGTGCCGTTGTCATCCGCTCAACCACCACTCGTCATGCCGCAGTCCGTCGTCGCGCTTCGTCTGCTCGCAGTGCTGTTCGCGCTCCCACTCGTCGCGTCCGCCCAGTCCCCTGCCGCGCACGATTTTTCAGGGCCGTCGCCATGGCCCGCCATTCGTCAGGAACGCATTCGCACGCTGCTGCCCTCGGCGATGGCCAAGGCGAACGTCGACGCGTGGGTGATCATCGTGCGGGAGAACGCCAATGACCCGCTGGCGTTGCACGTTGGCGGCGAGAATGCGGGCGCACCGTCGGCGATTCTGTTTCTGCGCCGCGGCGAGACCGTGCAGTCGTTCATTCTCGCGGGGTTCGGTGAAGTCATCGCGCTGCGTGAACTCGCGGTGCACGATTCCGTGATCGCGTACACGGCTGAAGCGGGTGGACCGCTCGGTGGTGTCGCCGAGCGACTGCGGCGTGCGAATCCCGCGCGCATCGCGATCAACAGCGGCAATCTGGCCATGGCCGACGGACTGTCGGCGTCGCAGCGTGTAGCGCTCGAGCGGGCGCTCGGACCCGACCTATCGGCGCGGCTCGTGTCGTCGGCTGAGCTCGTGAGCTACTGGCTTGATCGCAAGTTGCCGGCTGAGGTTGCGATCATGCGTCGTGCGGCCTCGCTCACCGAGCAACTCGAGACGGAAGCCTACGCGACCGTGATTCCGGGCGAGACGCGTGACAGCGATCTGGCGCGGTTCCTCAAGAAGCGGATGCGCGAACTCGCCGTCGAAGATGGCTGGTCGCCCGCGCAGAATCCAAGTGTGAACTCGGGCCCTGATCGCGGACACTCGCACGCGTCGAATCGCATCATTCAGCACGGCGATGTGATGCAGATCGACTTCGGCATCAAGGTGTTCGGCGTCTGGGGCACTGACATTCAGCGCTTTGCTTATGTGCTGCGTCCGGGTGAAACAGCGGCGCCGGCGGACGTGCAGCGCAAATGGCTCGCCGCGCGTCACGGCGGTGAAGCGGCATTCGCGGTCATGCGTCCGGGCGCGACCGGGAGCGAAGTGGATTCGGCGCAGCGGGTGGTCATGAACCGCGAAGGCTCAGCGACGGTGCCGTGGGGGACGGGGCACGCCGTGGGTTATTGGGCACATGATGTCGGTCCGTCGCTCAACCGTTTCAACAAACGACCGCTCGAGCCTGGGCACGTGTTTGCGTTCGACGGGTTCTTTGCGTGGACGTTGCCCGGTGGCAGTAGCGCGTGGGGCGACGGCAGCAAGACAATTTCCGTGGAAGAAATGGTGGTCATCACGGAGACCGGCGCGGCGTATCTCGTGCCGCCGCAGCAGGAACTGATTCTGATTCGGAGGCGGTAACACACACGCCTCCGTGGTGCCTCGCTTACGGACGCCGACGCGGATCGGCCAGTGAGCGATAGTATTCCTCGACGAGCGCGCGATATTCGGCGGGCACGGCTGCACGAGCACCGATGGCCGGACGATTGTCGCTGCCCAGTCCATAGGTGCGAAAGAGTGCGAACTCAAAGGTCTTGAGTCCGTCGATCACCGACGACTGCAACTCGGTGAGTCCCTTCGGATCGCCCATGAGTCGCCCGCTTTCGAGCTGACGCAACTCTTCAATCGCGCGATCCAGGTCACGCACATCGACACCCTGCTGCGACAACTCGCGCCGGAGCGCTTCCGCGTTCTGGCGACGCAGTCGGAACTCACCGCGCGCCTGCGACGCGTCTCCGCTCGGACGGCCATCGTCGCGCTGTCCGGATGGACCGGCGGTCAACGCGCCATCGCGACCACCGCGGTTGCCGGCTTCGCCGCGCTGGCCGCCTTGGCCCTGTCCCTGGCCCTGGCCCCGACCTTCGCCTTGCTGCCCCTGCTGGCCCTGGCCCTGACCTTGGCCTTGCTGACCCTGCTGGCCCTGGCCCTGTTGGCTCTGACCCTGCCCCTTCTGCCCTTGGCCCTGTTGACCCTGAACCTGCCCTTGCCCCTGCTGCCCTTGGCCCTGTTGGCCCTGACCTTGCCCCTGCTGCTGCGAACCGGCCGACGTATCCTGTTCGCCCCGCTGCCCTTGCTGACCCTGACCCCGCTGCTCCGCCAGTCGATCACGCAGCGACTCCAACCCGCGCACCAGATCACGCGCCCGCTCCAACGCGCGCTCCTGCTGCCGACTCGCGGATTCCGACGACAGCGCCGATTGCGCCTCCCCCAACTGCTGGGCCACCGTACCGAGCGCCTCCGAGATCTGCCCCTCAAACGCGTTCGCATACTCACTCGAACCGCCACGAATCACGCCGCGCGAAAACTCGATGCGATCACGCACACGCTGTTCGCGCATCGTCTCCGATGCCTCACCAAGCGCACGCGCCGCACCGGGCTGCTCGCGCCGCGCTTCACGCGCGAGACGATCCGTCTCAGACTGCAACCGGCCCACATCGTTCGCCAGCGTCTGCTTGCGTTCATCAAGACGACGTATTTGCTCCGCACGCGCGGTGGGAGACGCGCCTGGCAACTCGCTCACAGATTCGGCAAGTTCCTGCTGACGCGACTCAAGCTCCTTCGCCCGATTCGCGAGGGACTTGATATCGTTGTTCAGTCCATCGCTACGCGAGTTCTCCAGCCCGCGCGCCGCACGCGAGAGTTCTTCCAGTGCGGCGTTGCCTTGCGCGGCGGATCCGGCCGCGGCCCGGCGCATCGCATCGGCGGCCTGCTGCATCTGCTGCGCCGCCTGCTGCAACTCCGGTGAGTTCTGTTCACGCGCAAGTCGCTCCAGACGCCGTGCCTCTTCTTCCGCCTGACGCGCCATCTCACGCTGCGCACTGCCACCGCCACCGCCGCCCGCCTGCTGACCCAATCGCTCCGAAAGCTCCTGCTGCATGCGCTGCAAGCGTTCGTTTTCCTGCTGCTGACGACTCGCCAACTGCTTCAGCCGTTCGAGCGTTTCGTCCACTTCCCGCTGCGCGGACTGCTGCGATGACTGCTGCACCGCTTCGTACTGGTTGCGCAGCTTGTCGGTCTGCAACTCGAACAGATCAGCCAGGTCTTCGGCATTGGCACCACCGCCTCCCCCGCCACCACCACCCTGCTGTTGCTGCCCACCGATCTGCACCTGCACATCGCGGTAGAGCGCCTGCGCACGCTGTGCATGTTGCAGTGCCTTCTGTTCAGCCGGCAGTGCCTCGCCACCCTTGCCGCGACCCAGCAGCTCCTCGGCGTCCTTCATCGCCGCGGCGGACGCGGTGAGCTCTTCCTGAATCTTTCGGAACATCGTATCGCCCGCACTCACGCCGCGCTCCTGCAGCTGCTGCACCAGCGTGTTCACATCGGTACGATTGCGTCCCTGCGCGATGGTGAGCGTGGTGAGATCGGTGCTGCGCTGACGCGCGGTGCGCGTGGCGCTGTCACGCTGCCAGTTGAACGTGCCGGCCACGATTTCGCGCTGCCGTGCCACAAATCCATCGGCCGCTTCACCACCGCCGCCGCCACCACCGCCACCACCGCCACCTTGCTGCTCAGCCTGACGATAATTCTTGGAGAATGGCCGCACTTCGAGGAAGTACACATCGCTCGTGCCTTCATTACCGGCGCCATCACGCGCCACCACGTTGTACGCAATGAGATCACCGGCTTCGAGCGGAATCTCTTCGAGGAAGAGCGTGTGTGCGGCGCTGATCTCGCGCGCATCGCGACGTGCCGTGGTCATGAGCGACTTGCGCTGTTCTTCGCCACCGTTCACGCGATAGCGCAGCTCCATCGAGGTTACGCCAAAGTCGTCCGAGGATTGCGCGGCGATCGTGATCTCTTCGAGTGACGTCACCTTGGTATCGCGCCCCGGCTCTTCGATACGCACCGTCGGCGCGCGATCGGGAATCGCGTCAATCGCGTACTGCACGCCGCCCGCCACCTCGCGACCGTCCGGCGCGACCAGATCCACGCGATAGAACCCGGTCTTCTGCACTTTGAACGAACCGCTCAGCGTGCCTGCGCTATCAGCCGTGAACGGCACGGGGTCGCCTTCGTCAAAGCGCAGCGCGCCACTCTTCACCGCGCGCGTGATCTCGGGAATCACGCGCACCGTCGTGCCAACCACGGCCACCACATCGCCGCTGCTCTCAATGCGCTCCGGTGGCAATCCGGTGTACGCCGGATACCGCAGCTCGAGCGTGATCGACTTCACAGCCGGCAAGTCCGACACCTTGAGCGTGTACACATCGGAGCGAACGCCGTCGGATTCAACGAAATACTCCGTGACACCCGTGATGTCGAACAGACGCGAGCCAAACGCCTCTGCACCGCCGCCCATGGAATCGACAGCCCCATCACGCTGCATCGGAAGACGGATCCACTCACTCGCCGAGTCCGCGCGGAAGACGAGTTCCGCGGACTCGGCGCTAAAGTTCACCAGCGCGGCGCGAATATCGAGCGAACCGCCTCGTGGTACCGTTGTATTGCCCGGCTCCACGCTGACGCTACGCACCACCGATGCGGCTTCGGCTGTCGCCCACGGCACGAACTGCAATCGCGCCATGTCGCGCACGCTATCGGGACCAAACAGCAACAGCAGAGCCGACGCGATACCCGCGGCCCCGAGCGCCTGCAGTGCCCGCGCCGACGGCTTCTTCTCAAGACGACGCTCGCGCTGAATCGGTGCCAATGCGGCGACAACCTGCGCCGCGAGACGCGCCGTCAGCGCACTCGATGCACGTTCTTCGACGGGACGTCCCACTTCGTGCATCGCCGAGACCAACGACTGGCGCAGCTCAGGCGCGCGCTCCTCCACGTACAGTGCAAAACGTTCGTCACTTGTGCGCCGAACGAACGGATACACGAAGAACCGACCGACCACGGCGAGCAGCACCAGCCACGCGCTCCCGCGCACCACGCTGACCGTCGATTGGCCGGGGCCGAGCACACGGAACAGCACCCATCCGATGGCGACCGCGGCCGCAACGCCGAGCACGAGTGCCGCCAGGGCTTCGAGCAGCTGACGCTGGCGCCATTGTTTGCGCAGCTGATGCAGTGCGGCGAGAAGTTGTACGTCGGGGGTCATGGGCTACTTCGCTCCGTTCCAGCCACCGTGAGGCGCGCGGCCTTGCCGCGCCATCCCCTGTTCGCCAGCAACGTTTCCGCTACCAGCAACAGGGCTGCGAACATCAACAACCAGCGCCAGATCCCCTGACGCTTCTCCAGTTCCTTGGAACCGGCCGGGCCCGAACCCGCCGCTTCTTCCTGATCAGACACCGATACACCAACCAGCAGTTCCCGCGCGTCCACCGTGGTCAGGTCGGACTCCGCCGGCGAGACGTTGGCCGCCACGGTCGTCACGGGGTCGCCGGAGACCTGACCGGCGTAGGCCGCATAGATTCCACGTTCGGTCAAGCGCACAGCGGCCGCAACCGAGTCGCCAGCCGCGGGACGTTCGATCTCGCCGGAGGGAGCGCTCACTACGGCATCGCGCAGGCCTTTAGGCAGCGCCCAGGCTTCGCTCGTGAGCTGCCAGAGCGGAGACGCGGCGTGCCCCGACGTGTGCAAGACCAGTCGGCGCAGGAAGGGCAGGAACGCAGGCTGCAGCGGCAGATCGCCGGTCCGGGTATCGAGGGGCACGGCGAGCGTGAGCACACGCCCTGAGCCCTCGCGACGTTCAAGCACCGCCGGAAGCCCGTCATCGAAGCGGGCGAGCACATCAGTGCCAACCGGCGCCTGCACGCGTGCATACCGCAAGAATCGTGCAGCGGTCAGCGCGCCCGGCGTATCGCGAAACGTCGAAAACAACGGATGTTCGTTCTGTACTTCGCCAAACGCGCCACCGCGATCGGCAAACCGATCGGCCGACCCATCGACGGTCACCGCGCCGAGGGGAATGTTCGCGCCGCGAGCGCTCAGACGACGGCCTATCACAATGACCGCACCGCCGCCGGCCTTCACGAAACCGTCAAGTACACCACGCTCCGTGTCTGTGAGGGGTGTGTCCCACACGAACACGAGTCCGGCCCCACGCACCGCGTCGGCGGTGAGTGTGCCTGGCCGGCGACGGTCAATGCGCACGGTGGGTGCGCGACCGATCACGAGCGCCCGCTCCACAAACAACGTCTCGGTCTCCAGCGCGTCGTCCGCCGAAAGCAGCACCACCGGCAACCCATCTTCGCCCGCCAGCGCAAAGTGAAACGTGTCGTCGGCCGCGAGCTGGTCATTCTCAATCGTGATGAGTCCGCGCACGCGACCCGATGGCAGCGGTACGGCGTCAAACGCGACCACGCGCTCGCCATCCACCGGCAACGAGAACGTCTGCTCACCGCTCGTCCGACCATCAATCTCGAGCGTCGCCCGTAGCGTGCGCGGCGCCTCGAGACTGCGCGACGTCACGCGCGCCTGCACCGCCAGACGTGTGCGCTCGGCGTCGGACACGCGGCGCACATCCACGCCGGTGATCGCCGAGTTCGCGCGGCTCTCCGGCGCCACGGAGATGGTGCGCAGAGTGACACGCGACGGCAGGTCCAGGCCGGCGAGGCCCGAGACGCCACCGCGCTGCAAGTCGGTGATCACAATCAGCTCGGCGGGCACGACCGGCGCATCGAGCAATACACTACGCGCGGCCCGCAGCGCGCTCACGTACCGTGTACCACGTGCAGTGGGCTGCGCCGTTTGCAACACGGCCTCGATTGACGCACGATCAATCGTCAGCGGCTGCGCGACTTCGGCTTCGTCGTCGAAGAGCACCAAGGCAAGCTTGTCCTGCGCGCGCGCGGCGCGCACGATCTGACGCGCCGAATCAAGCGCCGCGGGCCAGGCATCCGTGTGACCCATGCTCATGGAACGATCAAGCAGAATGACTTTCACGGCCGGTGCGTTCTCAGCCGCGGCCGCTGAGCTGTCGCTCGCGAACGGACGGGCAAACGCCAGTACCAGGAGTGCGAGCGCGAGGGCGCGCAGCAACAAAAGCGGCCAGTCCGTAATGCGCTGCCGTTTGCTCGTGCGAATCGCCAGTTGCTCGAGAAACATCAGCGACGGAAAACGCACGGGCTTCCCCTTTTCGCGATGCCGCAGATGCATCGCGATGGGAATCGCCAGCGCGGCCAGCGCGGCCAGGAACGCGGGAACAAGGAAGTTCATCAGCGTCCCGGATGGCGCTTGGCGCGCATGTCGAGGTACGCGTGCAGGCCGCGATCAAGCGGCTCGTCGGTGTTGAGCGGTACGTAGTCCGCGCGCGCCGCCGCCAAACGTTTGGTCAGCGCCGCACGATGCGCGGCGAACGCGTCCTTGTACTGCTTGCGCAACTCGTCGGGGCGCAGCGGCAGACGCACCCCGCTTTCCGCGTCCTCGATGGTGAGCGGCGCGGCGAATGTGAGTTCACGCTCGCCCGGATCCATCGGGTGAAATACAATCACGTCATGGCCACGCGCTCGCATCGTGTCGAGCGCGCGCCCCAACTTGTCGGCCGGCTCGTAGCAGTCGGACACCACAACCACCACTCCGGCGCGCGTCGTCACGTGTGCCACACGCTCCAGCGTGGCGAGCAGCTGTCCTTGGCCGCTTGCCTTCGTGCGTCCGAGCGTGTGCAGAATGCGTTGCAAGTGTCGCGCTGACGGCGGAATCACCTCGCCAAGATCGTCGCCCATGGTCACGAGCCCGACGCGGTCTCCCTGGCTTTTCGACAGCCACGCGAGTGACGCGACAAGAAATCGTGCGTAGTCAAACTTGGTGACGGTGCCGGTCGTGAAATCCATCGATGCCGACGTGTCGAGCGCGAACCACACGCTCACATTCGTATCGGCTTCGTACTGCTTCACGTAGTAACGATCTGTACGCGCAAAGAGGCGCCAGTCCACACGGCGCAGGTCATCGCCGGGTTGATACGAGCGGTGCTCCGCGAAGTCGAGCGACGAGCCTTTGCGCACTGATCGATGGACGCCGTGCATGAACCCGTCCACCACCGTTCTCGCCAGCAGCTCGAGATCCGAGATACTGGCCAGCAATGCCGGATCCAGAAAGGCGGCGGGGGCCATCGCCATGTGTCAGCGCTCCGAGCGTGGCACGGGGTTGGCCTCGACGAGCTGCTCGACAATGCGATCGGTGGTGACCTTCTCCGACTGCGCCTGGAAGTTTGACAGAATACGGTGCCGCAGCACCGGACGCGCGAGCGCCCGGATGTCGTCGAGGCTCACGTGCGTACGCCCCTGCAACAGGGCGCGCGCCTTGCCGCCGAGCACGAGCGCTTGCGCGGCGCGCACAGAGGCCCCGTACGACACCCACTGCTTCACAAAATCCGGTGCGTTCACATCACTCGGCCGCGACATGCGCACGAGTCGCACGGCCCAGCGCGTGACCATGTCGGCCACGGGCACGCGGCGCACCACCTGCTGAAACGCCAGGATCTCGGCTTTGCTCACCACGGGTGTAATCGTTTTGGGCGACACGGACGTGGTGGAGCGCACCACGTTCACTTCGTCGTCTTCCGGCAGATAATCGAGCATGACCTCGAGCATGAACCGATCGAGCTGCGCTTCCGGCAGCGGGTACGTGCCTTCGAGTTCGATCGGGTTTTGCGTGGCGAACACGAAGAAGGGCGGATCGAGTTCATACGTGCGGCCTTGCACGGTGACGCGTTTTTCCTGCATGGCTTCGAGCAGCGCAGCCTGCGTCTTGGGCGGCGTGCGATTGATTTCGTCGGCCAGCAAAACGTTTGTGAACACGGGACCGGCCATGAACGCGAGCTTGCGCTGGCCGGTTTGCGGATCGTCCTGAATCACGTCGGTACCCGTGACGTCGGAAGGCATCAGGTCGGGGGTGAACTGAATGCGATTGAACTTGAGATCGAGCGCGCGCGCGAGCGACGACACCAGCAATGTCTTGGCGAGCCCGGGCACGCCCACGAGCAAACAGTTGCCGCCGGCGAACAGCGCGATGAGCGCCTGTTCAACCACCGCATCCTGTCCCACGATGACTTTGCGGAGTTCGGTGGTGATGCGGGCGCCGGCCGACTGCAGTCGGTCGGCGAGAGCAGCGTCATCGAGCGACATGAGCTCGGAATCGGGCGGGATGTTGGTCACGGTCACGCGAGGGCCTCGGGGTCAGCGGCTGAGAGCGTAAATCATGTAGTTAATGCCGAGCTTGTACGCTTCATTTGACAAGTCGATGGGGAAGTACCCTTGATCAGAGAACTCCCAGTATTCGGCGATGTCGTTGTTGAAGTTCACCATCATCATCATGCGCTTGGTGGGATCGTTGTCTTCGAACACACCGTAAAACTCCGACGGGATCTGCTGCAGCGGGTGGTAGTAGTCGAGATTGTCAATGCGGTAGAACGCGTCAAAGATCGGGTGCGACGTGTCGAGCCGGAGGGGAATCGCTCCGGGCAGCACTTTCTCTACCTGGGCCACGAAGTTGAACCAATCGCGACCGGCGAAGTCATCAAAAATCATGAAACCGCCTTTCAGCAAATAGGCGCGAACCATCAATACTTCGGTCTCCGACGGACGCCAGAATCCGGGCTCGGCCATGTACGCCACCGGAAACCGGAACAGCTCGGGATTGTCGAGACTGATGATCGTGCTCGCATCGGCGCGCACATTGACCGTTGACAGCTCGCCGAGAATTTTCAGGAAGTTGCGTTCGGCGCGCGGATAGTCGTGGCTCCACGCCGAACGGCTGCCGCGGCCAAACCCGAAGTCCATCGATTCGGAATAACTGATGCGCGCGAAAACAAACCGACCGTCGTACTCGGCGTTCGGAAAGTCCTCGGCGCTTCGGTTGTCGCGTCCAAACCCCTGCGCGAACGCCAGCGAACACGCCGCGAGAAGCAAAGCCACCGCCGTGCCCAACGTACGACGGCTCATGGTGCACCGGCCGGTGGTGTGTTGGAGCGCAACCGTAACAGCAGCGCCTGTGCCTTCTCAAAGCCCGGTGCGCCTTCCAGCATGCCGAGTACCTCACGCCGTGCGCCGGCTGCATCGCCGGCATTCAACAACGCCACTGCCAACTCATAGCGGGCTTCGAGCGGATCAGGCGGTCCGATGGCCAGCACCGCGCGCCGTTCGCGCACGGCAATCGCGTGTGCGCCCGTGCGCGTGGCGGCATCGGCCAGCCTCGCGTGAAGCACCGCGTCGTACGGAGCCATCCAGATGATTCGCTCAAGTGACACCATCAATCCCTTGTCATCGCCGCGCGCTTCGAGGAGCGTTGCTTCGAGCGTATTCGCGGCGAGCGCCGTTTCCTGGGCGCGGGTGATCAGCGCCAGCTGCGTGAGCGCGGAAACTGTATCGGCGCGCTCGAGGGCGAGCCGCGCGAGATACCACGCGGGCCCGCTCGCCGAGCGGTGCTCGGGCCACAGCGCCTGCGCCTTTTCGAAGGACTGCTGCGCCTCGCGCTTACGATCGGCCTCGAGATGCGCCACCCCCTCACGCATCGTCGCGACAAACGGACCGCGCACATCGCCGGGACCTTCGCCGGCTTCGACCGACGCCAGAGCTTTGCCAAACCGCTTCTGCATGTACGCTGCAAATCGCGCATCGAGCGAATCGCCCGACACCTTGAGGACACGCGCAAACACCGCCGGCGATTCGAGACCGTCTCGATACGCACGCATCATGGCCGACAGCGACGCGGTCCCGAACTCCTGCTCAATCATCTCGCTCACCAACGAGGCGAGGTAGTAGCTGAACTGCACTTCGGCAGGATAGCGCGGACGCACGAAGCCATCGTTGAGCGTACTCACCGGTCGCAGCATGTTGGCCTTGTACGCGGCCAGAAACTCGATGCTCGCCTGCGCGCCCCACCCGTCCCGCGCCCGACGTTCTTCGAGCACCGACAGTCCTTCCGACAACCAGCGCGGCACCCGATTGTCACTCGATCCAAGCGTGAACGTATGCGCGAGTTCGTGCCACGCGGTGGAGCCCCAGTTGAACGATCCGGGCTCGCGCGCCGATGGTGCGTCCATGGCCAGCACATCACCAAAGCTCACGCCGAGTGCGCCAAGTCCGGTCAAACCAACGGAGCGCACGGAGAAGTCGGCATGACGACGAAAAATCTCAAATCGCACCGGACGATCGGGGCGCCATGCGTACCGGGAAGCCAATGTGTCATACGCTTCTTCGAGCATCGGCAGGAGATACAGCTCCATGAGCGCCGCATCTTCCGGCGACACCACGAGCCGGAAACGATCGCGATCGATGACAGTGAACCCTTTCATCTGATCGAGCAGGTCGAGCGTGTTCTTGTGCCAGAGGTTGAACGGATCAATCGCAAACGCCCGCTCGAGCGTGGCGCGGCCTTGCTCCATCGCGCCGGTACGCAGCTGGTTGGTGCCGAGTACGCCAAGCGCGCGCACGGAACCTGAATCGAGCGCGACGGCCTGCTCAGCCCAGCGTACGCCTTCGGCGTAGCGACGGTGGCGCACCGCCGTTTCCGCCAGCGTTGCGTAGAACATCGCGGGACGCGGATGCAGTGCCGTTGCAGCGGTGCGGGAACGCTCAAACTTCGCGAAATCACCAGCAAACCACGCCGATGCTGCGCGCAGCGCCCACGCTTCCATTGACGACGAGTCGATGGCGAGCGCGCGATTCACGGCCACATCTGCGGAGTCGTACGCCTCGGCTTCCAGCTGCAATCGTGCGAGCATGGTGTGTGCCGCAGTCAGTGCTGGGTTGGCGGCCAAGCTATTGCGCACTGTGGCCATGGCGTCGGCGCTGCCTTCGAACTCCTGTACGCGCGCGAGTCCGAGCAACGCGCGCGGGTGTGCAGCACTCAGCGCCAGAACATCGCCGAAGGAACTCTTCGCATCCGGCGCGTTGTACTTTTCGAGCAGCAGCTCACCCGCGCGCACTTGTGAGTCAAACAGCGTACGATCGGCCGCCCACGCCGCATCAAAAGCGGCCAGCGCCTGTCGCGCCGTGCGCGCGTCGCGCATGCCGAGCAGCACGTACGCGCGTCCGGCCGCCACACGCTCTTCAGGAGTCCAGTCACCGCTGCTGCGCTCGTAAGCACCCACCAATCGTTCGGCGCGCGCGAACGCGTCGGCCATGTCGCCCCGACGCGCACTCAGCTCGGCACGCCCCACGTCAGCGACGCGTCGCAGTGGCGCGTTGCCGCTGATCGCCACTTCATACGCGGAGTCGGCAGCGCGCAACCGGCCACGCAGCACCAGCACGTCGCCGAGCGTGGTGGCCAATGGTGTACCGCCGGCACGCGCCGCGCGCTCGGCATCTTCAAGTTGGCCGGCCTCGGCCAATGCGAGTATCGACGGACGGTCTACTGCATCTCCGCACCAGGCACCGAGCAGCAGGGCGCACGCGGGAACTGCGAGCGCGCGTCGGAACGTGCGCATGTGGCGCGTCCTGCGTAGCGCGAAGCTGCGACGTATCGCCGCGAATACCGTGTGTCTGCTCACGGCGGAGTCCCTCCGACCGCGCGAATCGCCTGCGTCTTCTCAGCGATGCCAATGAGCAACCGCTCGAGTTCCGTTTCGTAAGCGCTGGCGCTCATCGTGTCTTTGCGTGCACGGAGCGCCGCGACCTGCGATTCCAGCGCCTGTCGCTCGGCGACGAGCGCCGCAATCCGTGGGTCGGACGACACCGCCCGCCCGCCAAACGCTACCGTCGCAGCGAGTGATGAATCGCTGAGCAGGGCGTGTTCGGTAAGCATGCGGTTGTCGGTTTCGTACTCGCGTACCACTTCGCGCTGCGCGTACGAATACGCTTCGAGGACCGACACCTTCGAATCCTTGTTGGTATCGGCTTCGCCTGAACTCAGGCCGCGCACAAAGTAGGTCGCAAAGCGTGTGTCGTTGCGCTCAACGCTGCTTTTGGTCGCGGTGAGAATCACGCGTCGCGGTCCCGCGAGTATGCGCGCGAAGTCGCCACTCGCGCTGGCCGCATTCACAAACACCACGGTTTGCTGCGCGAAGCCGCTCAGCCATGTTGCGTAGTCGGCGGCGCTGGGATCGGCGCCCGGCACGTTGACGCGTGACTCCGCGCCCTGTCCGCTGCCGTGCCCGTGCACGAACACGAACACCACATCACCCGGCTTCGCCCGACGTGAAAGCCTGAGGAACGCTTGCGCCACGGCCTCTTTGGTTGACCGGCCATCAAATCGTTTGGCATCGCGTGTGGCGTCTTCCGTGAGCACGATCACGCTGGAATCAGCCACGTTCCACTTGTCCTTCGCCACATCGTGCAGCAACACCGCCACGCCGAAGAACGCGTCGCGGTAGGTGGCCTCACCACCCAGGCCCGTGATGATGAGGACGTGCAGCTGTTGGGCGTGCGCGACCGATGCAGTGCCGTGCACCGACACCAGCACACCGATCACGAAGACCGCACGTTGCCAGGTCGCGCGCATGCGTGAACGCGTCGTACGCGCGCGTGATCGCAACGTCAGCTGATGCATCATGCCAACCCCCGCCACCGGCGCCATGTCCACTCGGCGCCCAGACACAACGCCAACAGAAGAAATACCGCCGGCATGTCCCAGAGATCCTTCGTGTCGCGCACGACAACGCCGGCTTCAGTGTATGACACATCCTCCACGAGACGGGCCGCGTCAGCGAGTGGCACGTAACGCCCGCCCGTTTCCTGCGCAATGCGGCGCAGCAAGTCCACGCGCTGCTCGGCCTGTGTGACATCGGCGTCGGTATCATCCACCAGCAACGTACCCGATGTGGAGCGCACCGTATCGCGTCCACGTACGACTTGCGTGGCCAGCGTGTGCACGCCGGCTTCGGTGGGGACGTAGCGTCCGGCGTATACGCCGTCGGCGCGCACCGACCAGTCGAGCGCCATATCGGTGGCCACGCCGGCCGGAGAAATCACCGTCGTGGTGACCGTGGCGTCGTTCACGTCCAGAAATGTCTCGTCGGCGACCTGCGCCCGAAGGCTGACCGGTTCACCGGTGCCAAGTCGGTCGGGCGACGCGGTCACGATGATGCGATCGGGTACGCCGTCCACCAGCCAGCGCAGCATTTGTCGCCACAGCGTGAGATGTGTTTGATCGTCGACGGCCATGTCGGCATGCATGCGCCAGAGCCACGAATCCTGCACGCCGAACACCGCGCTCATACCGCGACCGTACCGATGGTACGCCAGCAGCGGCTGGTCGATTTTGCTTTCCGGTGCGCGACCGGTGAGCAGTGCGGTGGCGCCCGGCCGGAGTGCCCCGAGCGCGTTCACTGCGGTGAGCGGCGGCAGCGTGGTCCACTTGTCCGTAGACGCAGCATCGGTCTCGGCGATCTGCAGTGCAGCGAGCGCACGTCCGGCCGCGGTGGGGCTCAGCATATACGGCAGAGCCGGCCCATTCACATCGCGCGGCGCGCGGTCAAGTGAAATCGGCAGAATCTCGGCGAGCGGCGTGCCGCGGTAGCCCCCTTCCGTGAGTGCGCTGCGTCCACCGAGTGCGATCAGTCCACCGCCGCGTACGTTTACAAAATCCGCCAGCATGCGTAGTTGGTCGCCGGTAAAGAACGACGCTTCAATGCTACCCAACACCACTGCGCGATAGCTAAACAGCTCTTCACGCGTGGACGGAAATCCCGTCAGCAATTCAAGGCTGTCACGCACACCGAGCCGCAAAAACTTTCCCTCGGCGCTGCGCAACAAGCCGACGAGCTGCAACGCACTATCGGCGGCAATGGCGCGACGCAGGAACGCAAACTCCGGGCGCGGTTCACCTTCTACGTACAGCACCCGATCAGGGCCACTCCGCACCTGCAGGACGGTGTGCGCGACATTGTTTTCGGGGACCAATTCATCAGGCAGCGGCGTGGCGCGCACCGAGAGGCGATACGTGCCGGCCGGCAGCGGCGGTACACGCAATCGTACGGCGAGCACATCGCCGGATTTTGGGGCACGTACCGTTTCTGTGGCCACGATGCGTCCGTCTGCCTCGGCCGTGACCGTGATCGGATCGCTGCCTGTACCGCGCAGTCTGATCGACGCATCTACCAGCACGGTGCCACCCGCCAACGCGGTGCTCGACGCCGTGACGCGTTCCACCGCCACGTCGCGATCAAACCGAGCCTGACCGACACCCACGGTGTACACGGGCACCTTGCGCGCCCGCAGGCCGAGCAGGGCACCGTCAAGATCACCGGCTCCGTTGTCAGCGCCATCGGTGACGACCACCACACCCGCCAGCGGCACGCCCGTGAGTTCCTGTCGCGTTGCGTCGAGCGCCGAGGCGATATCGGTGCGAGAACTGGATGCATCAAGCGTGGCTGCACCGTCAATGCTGCGCGTTTGTGCACCGAACCGGATAAAACGCAGCGCAAATTTCTCGGCGAGCGCCCGCACCAGCGCGCTCGAATCGGCGAAGGTGGATTGGACAGCGGCCAGCCGCGTCGTGCCGTCGACATCGGCGATGCGTTGGCTGCGCGAATCGTCGAGCAGGATGGCGAGCACATTGCGCTGGGGCACGGCCGAGGCCACGACCAGTGCCGGTCGCATGAGACAGGCGATCACGAGCAGCAGCGCGACGATGCGCAATGTGCCCAACACAAATCTGTCGGCGGGCCGCACGGACTGCAGTCGTGCGTACAGCACCACCACCATGGCGACCGCCGCCATCGCACACGCGATGAGCAGGGCCGGTGGCGCGACCGGCGTCAGCACCAGCTCACCGCGTTCGAAAACGCGGGGCGAGTACTTGAACAGGAAGGTGAGAACGGATTCGAGGAAGGAGGACACGGCGATTCATTACGTACAACATGGGCAACGCGCTGCAGTCGACTCGCTGACGGCAGCTCTCGGAACGTACCGTACGGGTGGTCAGTGTGGGTGCAGCGCGGGACAGCCTACCACTTCCCGTGCCAGGACGCGGTCGCGAACGACGGTCGGCTGCGCACTGTGACCAGCCGGGACGTCAAACGTTAAGGGCCGGTCGCGGCGGATTGTGCCCGGGAGGCACAATCGAGCGTTGTGGGGTATGTCCGTATGCGGAGCATGGGTCCGAGACGCAGTTGCGCTCGATGCCGGCTCGGCGGCCACGCGACGGTCTGCGCACGCGACTGGCATTCACGTGTACGAGCGCACCTCACGGTGTGGGAGCGACTATGATGAACGTCTCTTGGGAGGACTGGACGAACGAGCGTGCAGCGCTCCGGCCGACTCGGAGAGGAGCGCGCGATGCCGTCGCGTTGCTCGGCCTGACGATGCTTGGCGTGACGCTGCTCGGCGTGACGCTCGCCACGCCCGCTTTGGCGCAGACGGTGCTGGTGGGCAAAGTGTCTGACGAATCGGGCGCGCCGATTCAGGGTGCGGACGTGCAGGTCAGTACGGTACAGGGGCGATTTACCACTGACGCTGACGGGTGGTTTCGCGTGACCGGCGTCCCCACGGGGCTGTACTACTTTGGCGTGCGCCGCATCGGATACCGGCCGGCCGCCGATTTGCTCCGTTATTCCTCGGGCGATACCCTCGATGTGATGTTGGAGCGCATCAGCCCGGAACTCGACACGGTAAAGGTGCAGGCGCGCGCCGACGCGAACTGGATGCGCGACCTCCGACGGTACGAGCTGGCGATCGACGCGTCACGATTCGGCACGGTGATCTCGGAGGACGACATCGCCAAACGGCGGCCGATCTGGACCAGCGATCTGTTCAATACGCAACCCGGCTTCATGGTAAGTGGAGGCGGCGCGATGGCGCGCGTGTTGAGTAGTCGAGGCCGCTGCACCCCGATTCTCTTTCTTGATGGACAAGTTGCGCGCGGCTTCAGCGTCAACGATGTCGCGCCGTCCTTCATCAAATTAATGGTCGTGTATCGCAGTGCCAGCAACGCGCCGGCGCAGTTTCAGGTACTGGGCGCCAACCCGAACTGCGGGTTGATCGCGATCTTCACGATGTAGTCAGCCGCGATCGGGCCGGTGGTGTTCGCGTCGGTGGCCCCTGACGTGACCGGGATGCATCTTTGATAGGATGATCGCGTGCGCACGGTACTCTGCGTTCGCGACCGCCGATCGCTCCCACCGCGTGGCCCTTCGCCGCGCTTCTCCCCATCGCTCCCGCACCCCCCATGGCCAAGATCAACGTTGCGAACCCGATCGTCGAGATGGACGGCGACGAGATGACGCGCATCATCTGGAGTTTTATCAAGGACAAGCTCGTGCTGCCGTATCTCGATCTGGAGATCGACTACTACGACCTTGGCATTCAAAACCGGGACACCACGAACGATCAGGTGACCATCGACTCCGCGAACGCCACGAAGAAGCACGGTGTGGCCGTCAAGTGCGCCACGATCACGCCCGATGAAGCGCGCGTGGAGGAGTTCAAACTCAAAAAGATGTGGCGCAGCCCCAACGGCACCATCCGCAATATTCTGGGTGGCGTGATTTTCCGCGAGCCGATCATCATGAAGAACATCCCCAAGCTGGTGCCGGGATGGACCAAGCCCATCGTGGTGGGACGTCACGCACACGGCGATCAATACAAAGCCACCGATTTCAAGGTTGCAGGGCCCGGTACGCTCACCATGACGTACACGCCGCACGACGGCAGTGCGCCCATGGAGTTCGAGGTCGCGACGTTTGGTGCCGACGGTGGCGTGGCGATGGGTATGTACAACTTCAACGATTCCATCCGCGATTTTGCGCGGGCCAGCTTTACGTATGGCCTGCAGCGAGACTATCCCGTCTATCTCAGCACGAAGAACACCATTCTCAAAGCGTACGACGGTGCGTTCAAGGACATTTTTGCCGACGTGTTCGAGCAGGAGTTCAAAGACCGGTTTGATGCGAAGGGGCTCACGTACGAGCATCGGCTCATCGACGACATGGTGGCGGCCGCGCTCAAGTGGGAAGGCGGCTATGTGTGGGCGTGCAAGAATTACGACGGTGATGTGCAGTCGGATATTGTCGCGCAGGGCTTTGGGTCGCTTGGGCTCATGACGAGCGTGTTGCTTACGCCCGACGGTCGCACGATGGAAGCGGAAGCGGCGCATGGCACGGTCACGCGTCACTACCGCGAACATCAGAAGGGGCGCAAGACGTCCACCAATCCGATCGCGTCGATCTTCGCCTGGACGCGTGGCCTGGCGCACCGCGGTCGTCTTGACGGCACACCGGATGTCGTAGCGTTCGCCGAGGCGCTGGAGGCGGTGTGTATCGAGGCCGTGGAAGCCGGCGAAATGACGAAGGATCTGTCGCTGCTCATCTCGAAGGACGCGCCCTACCTCAACACCGAGGACTTTCTCGACGCGCTCGATCGCCGGTTGCAGGCGAAGATGGCGTAGGGTGACGGAGTGGATCGCGGCGACGCGACATGGGTATCACTGGTATGAAAAGGTTCGGGGCGTTCGCGTCTCGCCGTGTACCCATGTCCGAGGAATGACGCATGAAGCGAAACAATTCATCAACGGCCGTCGCTCCGGTTGACACCGAGAGCGCTGAGCGAGCGGAGACGGTCCGTCGGCTGATCGCGATTGCCGCTGTCACCGTAGGCACGCTGTTGGCCGGCACACTGCTGGCGCAGGTGCCGCAGTCGCTGTCGTTGAAGGCGTCCTCGTTCAGCGTGTCGCAGGAATCACGTCTGCTGTTCGGTACCGTGACCGATGACATGGGTCGACCCATCGCGGGTGTCGCCATCACGGTGCGTGACAAGAGCGGCGCGGAGCGTACGGTGCGCACCGATCCGTCGGGCGCGTATCGGGTGCCCACGGTGCCTGATGCGTTGTTCTCGCTCAGCGCGTATCAAACCGGCTTCGGGCCCGTGGCACGGCTGTTACGCGAGGCACCGGGCGGCGCGCTCGATCTGGTCCTGCCGCACGTGGACGATCAAAAAGTGGAGCTCAAGGCGGAGCGTGATTGGCGCCGTGAACTCGAGCTGTACGATCGGGCGATGGAAGTGGCGTTGCCCAGTGGCGTGCTCACACCGGAAGATTTTGCGCTTGGCAAAACGTCGTTCACCGGCGACCTGCTCAACCTGCTGCCGGGCTATCCCCGGGCCGGTTTCCGCACGGTCTCGAACTGCACGCAGATCTTGCTGAACGACTTCCCGCCGAAGAACGTGTCAGTCGAGCAGATCCCTGTGGAGAATCTCAAGCTCGTGATGGTGCGCAACCCGGGGAATCCACTGCC
>JBBRFQ010000001.1:0-74514 GCA_038224035.1 Gemmatimonadales bacterium | reverse complement strand
CCCATGATGTCATTCGTGGTGATCGGATTCAGCATAGCGGTTCCGGTCCAGCCCCAGCCACCGGTGCCGGTGCCATACGGATACGCCGGGTCGATGAAGGCGGCCCCGCACCCCGGACTGTGAAAGCGACCGAAGTTGTGTCCAAGTTCGTGAGCCAGCACGCGCGGCGCTGATCCCGCTTTGTCCCAGCTCACCAGAAATTTCCCCGAGATTGTCGCGAGTCCCGCAATGCCGTTCGCATACGAGGTTCCGACGATACCAGCATAATGCGAGCCGACGCCATTCTCGGCGATTCGCAGCGCGCCCATCTCGTTGAGGATCGTGATCCAGCCACGATTCGCATCGCCCGATTGCAATGCCGGTGCCGCCGTGGTGAAGGGCGCACGTACGGTCACCAACGCACTCTCGAGCGGCAACACGGCGCGGGCCACACTGAAGAGTGCGTTGGCGTTCCCGGCTGAGACGTTGCCGGTGAGTCCATCAACCGGGTGATGGATCGGCACCAGTGTCAATCCGAACACCGGTACCGTGCGCACATCCACCGGCTGTGTGCCGGTGACCGGCCAGCGATTGTTGGCGAGATTCGCGTCAACCACCCCCGGAGCATCGCCGAAGTCGACGACGAAGCGCATCCCTTCACGTACGTCACCCGCGTCGATCACGGCATTCCACGAGCGTTCGAGGACCCCTTCGTTGACGTCGAGCGGGGCGCTGGGGGCGGGGGAGGGCACCACCAGCGTGCGATAAAGCGCGGCACCCTGGTACAGTCGAATGCGAACCGTCAGTGCATCGTTGTTGCCCTGCGACGCGCGCGCAAAGACGCGAAGGAGCGCGCTGCGCGACGCGACCAGGGGCACGGTGCCACTGGGAAGCTGTGCCGCCTGTGTGAGGTACGCGCCATCGATCGCGAAGTCGAGCGTGGGACCAACAATTTCGGTGTACGTCACCAAGGCGTCGGTGGCCACGAGCGACGTGCCCACCGTCACGGTTCGCTGTGCCGGCGCCGGCACGTAGAGGGAGCCGCCGGCGAGTCGTGCGGTCGCGCGCACGACATACGTACCGGGCGGCAGATTGGTTCGCGTAACGGACGCGGTCAGCGCCCAGGGAAATCCTGCCACTGACGCGCCGGTGGCCGCGCTCACCACCACGTCGGCGGTGACGGCGTCAGGGAGCCCGTTGATCGTCACCGCCAGCGCACCGGTGGCGAGTGAGTAGGTGACCTCACGCTGCGCCGGCACTCCAAATCCGATCGTGACGAACTGCGAGGCAGTGAGCGGCGCGTACGTGTGGGTGCTCGTGACGATCGGCGTTGCGAGAATCGTATACGGGCCCGGCACGAGTTCGGTGAGGAGGGCATTCTCCGGGAGTATGCGCGCAAATCCACCGGGGCCGGTCACGGTCAGCGCTGCATTCGAACCGCCCGGTACCCCGCTGACGGCGACTCCCAGTGAGGCGGTCAAGCGATTGAAGGTGAGGGGCTGCGTAAGACGGCTGCCGGCCGCAACAACAATCGTATCGGCCGGCTTTTGCGCCGCGTATCGTGCACGTTCGGTGTCGAAGGTCTGCGGCCTGAGAATGAATGTGCCGGCTGGCAGTTCGGCAAACACCAGCGTATCGGGCGTGATGGGAATGGTACGCACGCTGCGATCGAGTCCTTCGAGGGTGACGAACCCAAGCCTGTCTGCCATTGGCACACCCACCACGAGCAGGCGCACGATTGCACGTTGCGCGTTAAATGCGAGCACCGTGGCGCCGGCGATCGGGCCGGCGGACACCACCACGGTATCCGCCGTCCGGGCCGGTGCGTACAGGACCCCATCCACGGTGCGCGGGGACGGCGTAACCACGTAGGACCCGGGCGCCAGCAACGCGAGGCGCGAAGGCAAGACCAGCGTGTCGAGGCGTCCGTCCGGATGGCGCAACTGCGCAGACAGTCGCGTGGTGTCTGGTGGACCGCCGATTGCGCGCACATCGAGGCCGCCCGTGAGTGCGCTGTACGTGAGCGACGCAATCCGCGTGCTCGCCAGCGCCACGTCGATTGACTGCGAGTCGGGGGCCGCAGTGTACCGGACCGAGTCAAACTCCGCGCGTTGTGCCGTGATCGTGAAGCGACCGCCGGTGCTCGCCAGCACGGTGCCGGACTGCAGCAGCACGGTGTCGAGACCATTCGGACCACGCACCCGCACACCGAAGCCCGCCGCGCGGAGCGCCTGATCCGTTCCGGTCGCGGGCACGCCGGACAGCTGAATCAGCAGCTGCGATCTCTCGGGCGGTCGAACGACCGGCGGATCGTTCACGGCACCGCCGCCACCATCACAGCTGGCGAGGACCAGCGCGAGGGCGGCCACGGCGGCGCGCCAACAACTGATCAGTTGCCCTCTGGCCGGCAGGACTTCGTGAGTCTGGTGAGCTCGCGAGGGTTTTCGAGAATCTTCCAAAAATCTCCCAGATATCGGGCCGCCTGTTGGCGCCTGTTGTCGGTCAGGTTGGGAATGGCACTCCATACAGCATCGACGGCTGAACGGCTGCCAAGATACCGAGCCACGCCGCCCGACCACTCCTCCGCGGTGTAGCAGGGCCCCATGTAATAACGCTCTGCGACGGACTTGATGGGAAGGCGGTAGTCCGGTTTGGCGTACCGGGCGCTCACCAGCCCCACCCAATCCCAATCGTACGCCACCGGTCGGAACGTGCCCAACGAATCCTGCAGCAGATAGACGTTGTGCAATCCGCCGATGGACCAGTCCGCACTGCCAACCATGAGGGCGAACAGCGCGACCGATTGCAGCGTGGGGGCGTCAAGATCACGGAATCGCGCGCCGGTGAGATTGTCGCGCAGTGACATGTCGAACTCCTTCGCCACCTCCTCCTCGGTTTCGCTGAAGAAGGCTTGCACCGTGATCGGCTTGGTGCGATCGCTCGAATCGCGATACGTAATCTGCGCCAGACGTGTCCGCGGATGAATCGGATTGAGTGCAGCGTACGTGCGATACACGCCATACTCGAGCAGAATGTACTGTTGATACTCGTCATTGCCCGGGCGACACGGCGTGACCAGCTTGACGCGCGGATTCCCCTGCAACTGTGTGCCGCGCGCGTCCTGGTCTTTCACCCGGACAAACAGCGGCGGGAACTCGCAGTTGGAGCGCTGCCGGCGAAAGTGCCCGCGCGCCCGCAGTTCCACCGGCAGCGTCACGGTGCTGTCGCCGTCCGCATAGGCGAACTCCGCGCCGAACCACTGCAACTCGGTGGAGTCACGCTCGCGAATCAGCTCGCGCAGATTGGTGGTAATCGTGACGGTCAGCACCGAATCCGTCCGAAAGAGCGGCTGCGCGTGCGCTGTGGCCGACGGCGCGAACAGTACCGTCAGCAGGAGCGCCACGCGGCATGAGAAACGCGAACGCCACCATCGCGAACGTGACGATCGCGCGTGACAACCCGCCATGTGTGGCATCATCGCAGCTCCAGTTTGCGGACAGGTGTACCCGGGATGGCGCGAAGGTCATCGCTCACCACACCGATCGTCACGGTCTCGGAAAACGTGACGCCATATTCGGCGATGCGCAACTCATCCTGCTGCACCGAGCCCATGAACTTCCACCGGGAGAAATACCCATTGAAGAAAGGCTCCACGGCCGCGCGCGTCGCCTCGATATCCATCGTGTGAATGCGCAACAGATGTTCGAACGCGGCCGGTGCTTCGCGCTCCCCCGTCTCCTGCTCGTCGCTGGCGTTGCGTTTGCGACGGCGCCACGCTCGGTCGGCGATGGCCTCCAGTTGCTCCGGTGACAGCGACTTGAGCACTTCATCGTCGAGCTTGGCCACAAACATGCCGGTGCGATTCGCGACCGCGAGCGCCCGTTGCATACGTTTTTCCGCGGTCTTGCCTTCGAGAGCCGATGGGCGGCCGAAATCGGTGTACCACAAGCCGAGCATGAGTGCGTTGAACCCACCCGAAATCACCCATGAAACACTGGGTGCGACTGCCGCCGCCATGCCGATGCCCGTCACCACGAAAATGCCGGTCGCATCCTTGCTGTCATCAAGCGTCGTCCGGAACCGAACCGCCGCGACAATGCCGCCGAGCGAGAAGGCCAGCGCCAGCGAGTATTTGACGAGCACCACGATGCCGGCAACCACCACGGGCAAGATGAGATACGTCTGGACGATCGACTGCTGGTAGCCCTTCTTGCGCCGCGTCAGCGTATAAATCCAGGCCACCGGGAGCGAAGTGGCAAACGCGGTCAGCATGGCAATAACGGTCGCCAGCGGCGTCGGGCCCTGTCCACCAGCCGTGGACGCGGAGCCGGGCGGCACCATGAGGTCGGTCAGCGACTCGCCGCCGAGCACGCCCCAGGCTGAGGGGACGTATCGGTACACGATGGCGGCAAGGGTGCCGAAGAGCGCGTAGTAAACGATCACGCGGGCCACGGCATTTCGCCACAGGGGATGCTCGAGAAGCCAGTTCATGACGGCGATAATGGAGCCTCGCGCGCCGGACCACAACGGCACAAATGGTGTTCGACAGATAGTTTCCCTGAAACCCTTCGCACACACGCTCCGTGATTCGACTTCTCATTGTCGCGAGCCTGATCGCCACCGGCTGTGCTCACGCCCAGCAGACGTCCTCGGCCGTCCCGTCCGGGCGAGCGGCCGCCCCCGCGCTCGTCGTGGTGGTCACGATCGACCAGCTGACTCCCGCGCTCCTCGACCGCTGGCGTGACCAGCTCACCGGTGGGTTGCGCCGGCTCACCACGGAGGGCGCGGTGTTCACGGAGGCGTTCCACGATCACGCCATCACGGAGACGGCGCCCGGGCACGCCTCCATCCTGTCCGGCCGATTTCCCTACAGTACCGGCATCGCCGCGAATCTTGCGGGCGTCAACACGAACGACAGCCCACTGCTTGGCGCGTCGGGCATGGGCGCGAGTCCCGATCGTTTTCGCGGAACGACCCTCGCCGACTGGATGGTGAGCGCGGATGCGGAGACGCGCGTGCTCTCGGTCTCGCGAAAAGATCGCGGCGCGATTCTGCCGATCGGACGTGGCCAGCACTCGGTGTTCTGGTATGCGTCGTCCAACGGCACGTTTACCACCAGCACCTGGTACGGCGCCGAGCTTCCGAACTGGGTCAACGCGTTCAACGCGGAGCAGCCCGTGATGAACCGGTTCGCGGGACGTCGGTGGGACCTGTTGCTCCCCGACTCCGCGTACGCTGAACCGGACACGGTGGTCTTTGAGAGTTTCGGTCAGAGCTTCGTGTTTCCCTACGACATGCCGAACGACACGCTGACGGCCACCAACATGCTCATTTCGTTTCCGTTCATGGACGAACTCACGTTGGATTTTGCCTGGCGCGGGGTGCGCGAAATGCAGCTTGGGCAGCGTGGCCACATCGATCTGCTGGCCGTCTCACTCTCCACCACCGATGCGGTCGGACATCGCTGGGGCCCGGAGTCGCGGGAGATGCATGACCATATTCTGCGTCTCGACCGTTCGCTGGGAGCGTTCATTGATTCGCTGACGGCGCGACTGGGTGAGAACAAGCTGATCATCGCGTTGACGAGCGATCACGGTGTCGCGCCCAGCCCGGACATGCGGTCCGTGCAGGTAGACAACAGCGGCGCGCATCGCGTGATGCTCGATGAGTTTCAGCCGGCCATCACTGCGTCGGCGGCGCGTGCCTCGCAGGCGCGGTTCCCACTCGAAGCGCTCGATTTCGACGGATTCACGTTCTCGGTGGATCGCGCGATGATCCGGGGCCGCGATCGCGATATCCGCAATATTGCTGAAGCGTTCGCGAAGTCGGCGCGCTCCGTTCCGGGTGTGATGCGCGTGGATCTCATTGACGAGCTGGCCAAGGCCGACACCGTGCAGGACGCCATCGCGCGGCGATGGTTGCACATGTTTCGCCCCGGTGGGGATGTGGCCGCCGTGGTCACGCTGAATCCGTACAGTATTTTCGGACGCGGCAATGTGGCGACGCATGGCAGTCCGCACGACTACGACGCGCATGTCCCGCTGATCTTCTGGGGCGCGCCATTCCGGTCCGCGCGTGACAACAGCGTGGTGCGCGTCGTGGATCTGGCGCCCACGCTCGCCGCGACGCTCGGCCTGCGCGTGACGGAGAAGGTGGACGGCCGTGTGTTGACGCAGGCATTCCGCGAGAGGCCCTGACTCGGCCTGACCGCCAGCGCGGTCGTCTTAGCCGTCAAGACACCGGAGCCTGCCTACTCCGGCTGCAGCGCGTAGATGGCCCGCAGCTCGGTGAGCAGGGCCTCGGTATTCACGTGCAGGTCCTTGAGCAGACCGTCGTGCAGGTCATACACCCAGCCGTGGACCAACGGCGTGCCGCCCGCGAGAAAGCGGCGCTGCACCACCGCCATTTTCAGCACGTTCCGGCACTGTTCCGTCACGTTGAGTTCCACGAGACGGTTGGTGCGCGCCGTCTGGTCCTCGATGCTGTTGAGCTCGGCGGCATGCATGCGATAGACATCGCGGATATTGCGCAGCCACGGATTCAGCAGTCCCAGATCAGCCGGCTGCATAGCCGCTTTAATCCCGCCGCATCCGTAGTGCCCGCACACAACCACGTGCTCCACGTGCAACGTGCCGACGGCGAACTGGATCACCGACTGCGAGTTCAGGTCGGTATTCGGCACCAGATTCGCGATGTTGCGATGCACAAACAGGTCGCCAACGTCGAGGCCGGTGATTTCATTCGCCGGTACGCGACTGTCGGCACAGCCAATCCACAACCAACCCGGCTGCTGATCACGCGACAGTGCGCTGAAGAATTCCGGGTCTGCAGCGGTGCGGCTCGCTACCCACCGGCGATTGTTTTCGAAGATCTGATCGTATGCAACGCCCACGGTGCGGTCCTTGGCTATTGGCTGAGCGATAGATTACACCGATGCACACGATTCCTGCACCCGTTGAGCCGACAAAATCGGCGGACACCTTGCCGAGACGTCGTGTGCCGACCGCGCGCCTGATTGGCCGCGCACTGCTGCTGCGCTGTCCGAACTGCGGCGGACGCGGCATCTTTGCGTCGTTCTTTGCCCTGAAGCCGCAATGTCCGACCTGCGGACTGCGCATCGAGCGCGGCGAGAGTGATTATTTTGTGGGCGCGTATCTGTTTAACCTGATCGCGGTTGAACTCATTCTGTTCATCTGCGTGTGCGGATTTGTGTTCGTCACGTGGCCCGATGTGCCGTGGGACCTGTTGACGTATGTCACCGGCGGCCTGATGCTCGCCGGATGTCTCCTGTGCTATCCCTTTGCGAAGACGACATGGCTGGCGGTGGATCTCGCAATTCGTCCGCTTTCGGAAGCTGAGATGCGCTGGCATCACGAGGCGGGCCAGCTCGGCGACCGGGACCTGCCGCACGTCTGAATGCGCGTGACGTCACGTCTTCGCGATCCTGGCCGGTCGGGGTCGTGGCGCGCCTCGATCTGGTCGGTGTTGTGCTTTGAGCTCGGGATACAGCGACGCGAGCCGGCCACGGTGCTCTACGCACTCGTTTTTCTGCTCCTGACCTTCGCCTTTGTGAGCAGCGGGACGGTCGAGTTGGTGCGCGACCGGGGGGCACTGCCCAAGTTGTCGTCGCTCGCGATTACGCTGTCGATGGGCGGGCTCACCGCCTTCGGACAAGTGATCACCACCATGATCACAGCGAGCGCCTTGTTGCGGGATACGGCGTGGCGCACCGATCACCTCGTCTTCAGTACGCCAGTCGATCCGCGAGCCTGGATGATCGGGCGATGGCTGGCGGCCTGCGCGGTGATGGTGCTGGTCTACAGCGCGCTGGTGGGGGGAATCCTGCTGGGCGCTCTGGCGCCGTGGGTCGAACGCGATGCGACATTCGCCGAGGTGCTCGTTCGTGCGCTGTGGCCGTGGGTAACGTTGACGCTGCCCACCACTCTGGCGGTCGCGACCGTGCTGACGGCCGTCGCAGTGCGTACGCAGCGGCTGCTGGCCGTACTGGCGCTGGCGCTGGCGCTGCTGTTCCTCTGGCAGGGCTGCGAGGCGGTGTGGCAGGCACACGCGATCACTGACAGCGCGCAGAACACGGCCGTGCTCGTCGCGGCGCTGCTCGATCCGTTCGGTACGGTGGCGGTGCAAATGGCGTCCGATTCGTGGACGGACAGCGAGCGCGCCACTCGGCTGGTCCCATGGTTCGGCGTGGTAGGCATGAGTCGCGTGCTATGGCTCGTCGTGGCGGGCGTGACAGGCGCGTGGGTGCTTGGCTGGCGTGCGACGTCGCCGCGCGTGGCCGTCAGGACGCACGCGGACTCAGCGGTCACCGCGACGCAGCGGCCGGTGCGTCGCACAGCGACGCCGTTCTCCTCGCACGAGTCCACGCTGCTCCATATCGCACAGTTCACCATCTTCTGGCTCTGGCGCGATCGCGGGTGGCGTGTGATTGCGGCGCTCGGCCTGCTGAACGTGCTGGCGCACGCGTTTGCGCAGGGCGCGCTCCCGGACGCTGGCGCAGGTACGTTGGTGCTGATGGTGCAGGAACACGCGCGACTCTTCCTGATTCTCCTCGCCACGATCTACGCCGGTGAGTTGCTGTGGCGCGATCACGATGAGCGGGTCGTGGAGCTGGTGCACAGCGCGCCGCTGCCGACGGCGGTACTGGTAGGTGGGCGTGTGCTCGGCATCGCGATGGCGCAAACCGCTCTGGTGGCGGGACTGCTCGCCGCCGCGTGGACCGGGAGCGCCGCGCGTGGTGTGTACGCGCCGCCGTGGACTCTGGCGGGACTCGGTGCGCTGTGGCTGCTCGTGCCGTTCGTGCAGTGGACGGTGCTCTCGCTGTGTGTGCACGTATTGGTACAACACAAAGTGATCGCGCACCTGCTGTTGATCGCCGGGTGGGTGCTTGCCGTAGCGCTCGATGCGAATGGCGCGACCTCGCCGTGGATCCGATTCGCCGATCCGCCGCCACTATTGCCCGGAGTGGACGTACCGCTGCGCGATGCGCTGTGGCGCGCGGTGTGGTGGTTCACCGTGAGCGCCGCGTTACTGGCGCTCACGGTGCAACGCTGGCGACGGGTTACTTCTCGACGATGATCAGGTAGGGCGACGCAGCCCAGAACGCGTTCGGGTCGGTGATGCGAATACTCGCGCCCCGAAAACTGCCATCGTCGCCCTTGCGATCGGCCTCGATGAACTGCGCGCTATGACGTGACACAATGCGGTATTCCTTATCGCTCCGCGGCAGCGGAATCGTGAGCGTTTCCCGCTTGTCGGCACTGGTGAAGAGAGCGTTGTCGAGTTCACGCGCCGGGACCAACGTGCGCCCAAGGCGTACCACGAGCAACGCACGCGAGCCCCCTTCCTGCGTGACAATCTTGCGATCCAGCAGGTCCTGCTTGGTGCCGACGACGTAGAACACCCGATTCGCGCTCGTTTCCACCTGGCGCACCGTATCCGTGAGCGCAGCTTTTTCATATACGAGCTGGACATTGGCTTCGCGCAACTGACGCACCTCCGTTTCAAACGCGACAATTTCGCGGTCGCGCATGGCCAGACGTGCCTGCAAATCGTCGAGCAGTTCTGCCGCTGCTGACGATTCGCCCCGCAGGGCGATCAGTGAATCCCGCGTACGCTGCAAGTCCGACTGCCGCGCGCTCAGCCGCTGACGCAGCTGTTTCAGCCGCTCAAGGATGTCCGCGCGGGCAGCGCTGGCCTGAGCCTGTCCGCTTTCATCGCCGGCCTGCGGCTGTACCTTGGACGTCAATCCACGCACCTGACGCAGCTCGGCATCGATCTGGTCGGCGAATCGGCTGGCATCAACGACCTCAGCGATCGCGCGATCCTTGTCCGCACCCGCCGTTCCCACCAGCTGCGCCAGTGAATCGCGCTCGGCCGTGGCGGCCGCGAGCTCGATCGCGAGACGCTCGGCCTCCGCGATCGCCTTCTTGTCCTGACACGCGCCTGATGAGAGCAGCGCGAGGGCGAGACCCGTGATCCGGAGAGCCAACCGTCGAGAGGGCTGGCGGAAAGACATTTTGTGGTGAACCATAGAGTTGGGAGACGGGAGTGTGTGTCCGCATCGCGGTCGTGGCAGGACGCCGCGGCAACCCCGCGAACGTATCGCTCTCGCTTGCGTGATGGAAGTGTCAGCCGTCACCACTCCAAAGTCTCGGGCTCGCGAGACGGGAAACAGCCCGCCGCCGCGATCGTCAACGTCAGCACCGGGTACGTCCCGGGGAGAAGACGGAGATGCACACAAGCTCCCGCACGCGACGGCTGCATGTGTTGATGCTCTCAGGCATGCTGGTGACCGCGTGCCGACACAGCATTCCGGTCGGGACGGCGCCGGCCACGCACCAGCTTCCGCCGACCGAATCGATAATCCTGCTGATGCCGTTGGTCGAGTCGGACGCAGTGCGGGTGCTCCGGCGCACGATTTTCGAGGCCGGATTGCTCTCCTCCGTGCAGCACTCCACGGAGCGATGGGTCCGCGTGGATCTCGGCGGCGAAACGGAAGGTGAGCAAACCGTCCGCCAATGGCACGTATTCCTTCGCTACGACGAGATGCCATGGGGCGCCACGATGGTCAGCTTGCGCGCCGTGGAGCACAGTATGACCTACCTCGTCAATGAGCGCTCACGGGAGCGTCTGCCTGGATTTTCACGCGTGAAGACGGTATCGAATCAGTCGCGCGGCTTGTCGCTGCAAGCGTGGCAGCGCGTGGAGCAGATTGCGGAGGCGCTTGTTGCAAAGGGCGGTGAGCCGCTGACCGAGTTCGGCGTGCGAACCGCGTTGCGACGATAACGTCAGCACTTCCCTTGTTTAATGCGAGAGCGGCTCGCACGTGTAGGCGCCGTCTTCCCAAAGGCCTCGCCGTCCGTAGCGATCCTCGCGTTGCACATCAAACTCGAGCCACACCGTGTCGCCGCGAGGCATCCTCGCGCGGAGCGCATCACGCGAGCGCACGCCAAAGGCCCCTTGGTCCATTTCGGGTGCGTCGAGCAGCAGCAGACGCACACGCTGAATATCGCGGCATCGGAACGAGTCACCGTCGCTCACCGCCGCGACAACGCACCGAACACGTGTCGACGCGCCGGGCGCACGCTCAGCATCGCGGTTGGCGGGCTTCGACGCTGCCTCGGTGGGTGCATCACGAAAGGACGCGGCCCGCGGGACCTCGGCGTTCACGTTGGGAGTCGAGTCGCCCGTGCAGGCGCCAACCGCGAGGCAGACCGTGACGCCACTCCGCCTGAACCAGGCGATCACAGCCAGCCTCGCAGGCGATACACTGTGTATCCAACCGCTTCGTGCAGCGCCGCGCGTGTCGCAGTAATGCGTGCGCCTGGCGTGTCGAGCTGACTGAAGGACACGTGGCGTGGTGTGGAGGGTGCGCACATGACCGAAACGCCGGTCGCTTCAAGTGTTGCACAGGCGCGCCGCGCGTGCAGCGGATCGGTGACGGCCTGCAGGCGAGACCATTGCTGCGTGCGGGCCAGCGCGGCAAACGCGAGACTTTCGTCATGCGTGTTGCGGACGTCGCGCACCACGTGCACTTCGACGGCGCCGCCGAGCAGACTCGCAATGCGTTGCTGGTCGGCCACCGTGCTGATCAGGCGGCCGCGCACGTCGCGCACCTGCTCGGACACGACCACATCCCGAATCCCGAGTCGCTGTGCATCGTCGAGTGCGCTGACGAGTCGGGAGAGTGCCATCTCGCCGATGTGCCCCCCATCAGTCATTGCACCGGAATACACCACGATGGCGTCGGCACGCGCGCCCGGCGCGTCGGCGCGCAACAGGCTGCGCACGGGACGCTCGACCAGTGGGGTAAACAGCACGAGCAGCAGCAGAACAGCGGTGATGCCGGTGACCAGCCACAGCCAACGCGCGGCGCGAGTGGGCGCCAGCAGCGCGCCGAGAACGAGCGCGCCGAGCCGAAGGGCGGTCTCGCCAGCGCCGGTGGCCAACGCGAGGCCGAGCGTGAGCGCCATCTCCATGGTACCCAGCGCCAACACGGCACCGGCGGCACGCACAAACCAGCCGGACAATCGTCCGGCTGGCAAGTTCTCGTTCATGGTGTGCCGCGTCACTCCTGCGAGATCGGACCGCCGCCCGGTTTGCCCGGCGGCGCAGTCCAGCGATCAAACCAGCTGCGCAGGAACGCCTGTGTACGCAGGAAGTTGGACGGCGTGGAGCTGGTCCCGTGCCATTCGTTGTTGAACCGCACCATGGCCGTGGGCACCTTCAGCACCTTGAGCGCCTCGTAGTACTCCTCCGTCTGCGCCATCGGTGTGCGCAAGTCGTTCACACCGGTCATGAGCATTGTCGGTGTGCGCACGTTGCCGACATACATGAGCGGAGAGCGGCGCAGATGCTCCGACGGATCGTCCCACGGAAACTTCTCGAAGTTGCGGTACCAGCTGGGTCCGTCCGTGGTACCCACAAAACTCAGCCAATTTGTCACCGGGCAGTTCGCGCTGGCCGCGGCAAAGCGGTTCGTGTGTCCCACGATCCAGCTGGTGAGCACACCGCCGCCCGAGCATCCGTACACGTACAGACGATTACTGTCGATGTAGCCGCGTCCGATTACCGTGTCGACACCGGCCATGAGGTCGTCGTAGTCCTTGCCGGGATACGCATTCTTGATGGCGTTGCCGAATGCCGATCCGTAGCCCGTGGAGCCACGCGGATTGGTGTAGAGCGTGACAAATCCGTGCGACGCATGATCCTGACGCGCAAAGCTGAAGCCCACATTGTACATGCTATGCGGCCCCCCGTGAATCTCGAGCAGCAACGGATACTTCTTCGAGGCGTCGAAATCCGGTGGCTTGACAATCCACCCCTGAATCTTGAATCCATCGACCGACGTGTACCAGATCTCTTCGGTGGTTGCGAGGTCTTTACCGGCGAGCAGGTCGCCGTTGATGTCGGTCAGCGTGTTGATCTTGTCCGGAGTGCGCACGTCAAACGTGACGATGTCGGTTGGCTTGCTGCTCGTGGAGCGTGTGCCCACCACCAAGCCGAGCGTGCTCATGTCGGATACGTTCAGCATGTGCGCACCCTTGGTCACCACGCGGTGCTGTCCGGTGACCGAGACATAGTGCAGGTTACTCGCGCCGTCACTCTGCAGCGTGAAGTACACCCCGCGGTTGTCCGGCGCCCATGTCAAATCAGCGGGTGAGCGATCGAGGTCCGCGGTGAGCACACGTGATCCACTGCCGTCCACGTTCATGAGGTAGAGCGCCGCGTCCTTCCACGTGGCATCAGTGGAGTCATACCCCGTATAGGCGATCAATCGTCCGTCCGGCGACGGCGTCGGATTTCCGTCGGGGCCGCGACGCGTGGTGAGCTGATTGACCGCACCGCTCGCCACATTCACGCGATAGATGTCCGATTCGCGCCACGCGTACTCCCAGTTCGGGTCGCGGTTTGCGCTGAACAGCAACGCCAGCCCGTCGGATGTCCACGTACCACCGGTGTGGTTCCATTCGCCGGTGGTGATCTGGCGCGGAGTCCCGCCATCGGCCGACACGACGAACAGATGCGTCACACCATCGGGAAGAAACCCCTGACGATCCGCACGATAGCGCACCGTCGTGACGACACGCGGGGGTTCGGTCCACTTCGCGCCTTTCGGTGCGGGCGGCATCGACAGATTCCAGTTCTCGCGCTGGGGCACCTGCATCTGGAACGACAGATGACCGCCGTCCGGCGACCAGTTGATGTCACTCGGCGACTCGACCACTCGCGTGATCTGAGACGACGCGCCCTCGGCATCCATCCAGCGAACAAAGATCTGCGAGCCGCCAGGCTCGCCCGGCGCGAGATACGCGATGCGCGTGCCGTCGGGCGACCACTGTGCATTGGAGCCCTTGCTCAGAAACCGGCTGCGCGATCCGTCGGCGTTCATGAGCCACAGCGCCGACTCGCGCTTGTCGTTGATCGCGTCGATCCACGTTCTGGTGTAGAGAATCTGGCGGCCGTCGGGCGAGAGCGACGGATTGCTTACGTCCTGCCAGTTCATGTAGTCGGCAATCGTCAGGCGATCAGCGCCCGGAGCGGGCCGAGCCGATGGACCGGATTGCGCCGGCAGCGACGTGCCGGACAGCAACATGAGTCCAAAGAGCCACGCGGTGGTTCGACGCGGGGAAGACGGGGTGCGGCAGGACATGCATTCCTCCGTAGGCGGGCGGACGGGATTGGAACAGCACCAACAACTGAGCGGCATCTCACGGTGCTCCTGACGATATGTCCGCAACCCGCGACGCGGCTAGTCGCCGCGGTAGACCACGCGAAAACCGCCGGTCTCAGAAATCTCCACGGCGGCGAGTAAAGGCACCTGCTCGCGAAGTTCGTGCCAGATCCAGACGGCCAGCCGCTCGCTCGTGGGATTCTCGAGTCCGGGTACGTCGTTCAGAAGGCGATGGTCGAGCGCATCGGCGATCGGAGACCACGCGGTGGCGAGCTCCGCAAAATCGAGGACCCAACCGCTGACCGGATCGATCGGGCCGCGCACGGTCAAGCGGACGCCGAACGTGTGCCCGTGCAGTCGGCCGCAGGGGTGTCCCTCGGCCACATTCGGGAGCCGACGAGCGCTCGCTAGCGCGAAGTCGGCGGAGAGCTCTGCCACGGGTGCCGCCGGACCGATCAGGGGCGGCGATCGGAAACGGAATCGCGCACGGAATCCAGATAGGCGAAGACGCTGTCATAGCGTGATGCCACTCGGTCGCCGTCAACAAGCCGGCGGACGCCTTTCCACTGCTTCACCAGTGAAGATCGCGACTGATCAAGCGAACTCTCGATGACCTGCCGCTTGGACGTACTGGCGTGCACAAACCGACCCTCGCCCACATACATGCCGATGTGGGTGATGCGAGCGCCAGTGCCGAACGTGAGCAGGTCGCCCGGCTTCAGCTGCGAGCGATCCTTGGGAATGGCCCGCCCCATTCGCGCTTGCTCCTGCGCGGTACGCGGGAGCGAGATGTCGATGGCCGAGAGCACGTACTTGATCAGCGCGCTGCAGTCGAAGCCGCGTGACGGATCATTGCCGCCCAGCAGATACTTGATGCCCAACGCGCCCTGTGCCCGGGCGACTACGGAGTCGCGGAGCGCGGAGACCGAGGCGGCCAGCGCCGAAAAGGCTCTCAGTCGCACGCCGTCGACGGCTACACGTGGCATCGCGTCGGCCATCGTCTCGGCAGCGGCCGCGCGAGTGGTTCCCGATGAGGACGCTTGGGCCTGCACGCGGTTGACCGGTCCGAGAACGGCGGTCGCAAGAACCACGGAGGCAACGATTTTTCGCGGGCGTGCCAGTAGAGCCACGTCGGATAATCGGGAAGCAGGGTTTCGGAAACGGTGATCGAACGGCGCGCAGGTACGGAGGAGACGATACCCTGCGGCTATTCGAAACTATCCCGAAAGGTATAGTGCGGAGCGGGCGAGCGCGAGCCCGATTACGCAGTCGCCGCCTCGAGAAGCACCTTTGTGACCCTGCGGTGTGATCCATGCCACACCGGTGCTCCGTCACGGAACACAATTGTCTGCGGAGACTCGTGGCGAATGCGCAACGATGACTCGATCGCATTGGAAAGCGACCGCTGACTCAGCACATCGACCATGCGCACTGGCACATCCGGGTTGTCGGCGGCGAACGCTTTGACTTCCTCCATGGCGATCGCCGAGAGACCGCAAGACGGGCTGTGTTTGAACAGGACCACCAGGCCGTCTTCGGCCAGCACGTCGAGCCAGGGGGAGTCAGCGGAGTCGGAGAACGGGACGATTGACATGCACGAGGGGTAAGAGCGGTTGGTGGCGTGAAATGGATGACAACCTTACAGGCCACTAAATTTGACGAACGTATCTTTACCCCGGCAACCGGATTAATGCACCGATCCCCCAGAACCAGTTGGCGCACTCGTGTTACGACGACATTCGGCGCGACGCTCTGTTTTTTCACGTTGCAGGCCGACCGCGTCGCCGCGCAGGATCTGAATAGGCTCGGTCATACGGTCGGTTCCACGAATGCGCCGGTTGAGGTGATTGAGTTTCTCGATTTCGGCTGTAGCCAGTGTGCGAGTTTCACGGCCCAATCGTTCGGCATGGTGCAGCGCGAGTTCATCAATACGGGGCAGGTGCGCTGGCGGTCCGTCCCCTTCGTTGGCGGTGCGTTCCGCCACTCCGCCTTCGCGGCGGAGGCTGCGGAGTGCGCGGCCGAACAGGGGCGCTACTTCGCGATGCACGATTCGCTGTTGGCTAGGCAAAAGCAGTGGGGACGCGTTGGCAAACCCGCGCCCGTGCTGCTTGAGATTGCCCGTTCCATTGGCGCCGACACCGTACAGTTCAACGACTGCGTGCGCAGCGAACGCATGCGGGCACGCGTGCGGGAGCACAAGGCCGCGGCGCTTGCGCTGCGCGTGTACGGCACCCCGACATTCTTCCTGCAACGCGAGCGGCGCGTGCTCGGCGCGATTCCTACGGCGCAGTTTCGTGACATTTTGCGCGCTGAAGTGAACGGGATCGGTCGTTAGCTCGCGCCTCACTCCACGCTATGCGTTGCTGAGGTCTACCGCGAGTCGTAGCGCCCGAGCGAATGACCGCGGTCGGCAGCGGTCGGCGGGGGAGATCAATCCCCCGTGACGAACGGATTCGCGCCGACTGCGTACTCGCAGTATGCTTGGCCGCGAACCCTCAACCCCACTCGCCGTGCTCTCTCGTTCCCTCCGCGCCGCTGCCCTCGCGGCGCTGCTCGTCGGTCCTACCGCAGCGTCGGCGGACGCACAACTGATCGCCGACTCCACCACGCGCGCCGCCATGCGCTGGCGCTCCCTTGGCCCCGTGAACATGGTGGGCCGCATCACGGCGCTGGCCGTCAATCCGAAGAATCACAAAATCTTTTACGTGGCCGGCGCGACCGGAGGCATCTGGAAGACGGTGAACGCGGGCACGACGTTCTTCCCCGTGTGGGACGACGGACCAATCGCCTCGATGGGCGATATCGCGATTGCGCCAAGCAATCCCGACATCGTGTGGGCGGGCACCGGCGAAGAAGATTCGCGCAACTCGGTCGCGCCTGGATTTGGCGTTTACAAAAGCTCCGACGGTGGACTTACGTGGCAGTCGATGGGCCTTGAGAGAACGCAGCACATCGGACGCATCGTCATTCATCCCACGAATCCCGACATCGTGTATGTCGCGGCGCTCGGCGCGCTGTGGGGCACGAACGCCGAACGTGGGTTGTACAAGACGGTGGACGGTGGCAAAACGTGGGCGCTGTCCAAGTTCATCAGCGATCGCGCCGGCTTTGTGGACGTGGCGATGGATCCGCGCGATCCGAATGTGTTGTACGCCGCCAGTTGGGAGCGCATTCGCAAGCCGAGCTCTTTCAATAGTGGCGGGCCTGGCTCGGCGCTGTGGAAGAGTACCGACGGCGGCACGTCGTGGAACGAAGTTCGCGGCGGCGGATTCCCCGGGACCATGAAAGGGCGCATCACGCTCGCGATTGCGCGCAGCAATCCCGACGTGGTGTACGCGATGGTCGAAGCGGACTCAGTGCGTGGCACGAAGACGCCGCAGCTGTTGCTGAGTGGTTTGTATCGATCTGCCGATGCGGGGACAACGTGGACGTGGATGAGCACCGAGAATCGGCGTCCGTTCTACTTCTCCGAGATCGCCGTCGATCCGAAAAATCCCGATCGCGTGTATCGTTTGGCCGTCGCGTTCCACGCCTCCGATGACGGTGGGCATTCGTGGCGCGCGAGCATGCTTGGCATTCACGAAGACTACCACGCGATGTGGATCAACCCCGACGATCCCGAGCACTTTCTCGTTGGTGGGGACGCCGGACTGTTTCAAACCGTTGATCGGGGTGGCACGTACGACGCCCTCAACAAAATGGTGATGTCGCAGTTCTACGGCATCAGTTACGACTATCAGGTGCCCTATCGTGTGTGCGGTGGCATGCAGGACAACGGCACGTCGTGCGCCATCACGCGGCGGCGCGGCGGTTCGCTGCAGATGACCGACTGGTTCGCATTGTTTGCCGCCGATGGATTGCAGTCGGCGCAGAATCCGTTCAATCCCGACATCGTCTATTTCGAGTCGCAGGGTGGCAATCTGATGCGCCGCGACCTCGGCACGGGCGAACTTTCGCGGCTGCGGCCGCGCACGCTGTCGCGCGCCAACTATGCGCCGCAGATCGCGGCCATTCAGTCTGCGGCGGCCGGACGCAAGCTCACGGCCGAAGAGCAGGGGCGACTCACCGCAGTTCGCGCCCGCATGAAAGATGAGTTGAGTGATCCGCAGGTTGCGACGCGGTGGAATTGGAACACACCGTTCATCCTCTCGCGGCACGACGCCAATGTGTTCTACGCAGGCGCTGAAAAGCTGTTCAAGTCGGTGAAGAGTGGGCTCGATTTGTACGCGATCTCCCCTGATCTTTCCACCGCCGACGAAGACGTGCTGCGCATCACGACCGGCTTTGACGCCCTTGGCAATCCCGCGTCTGACGCTACCGGGGGCATCACGCGCGATGCCACGGGTGCCGAAGAGAACGCGACGATTGTCACGATCGGCGAGTCGCCGATCAAGCCCGGGATGTTGTATGTGGGCACGAGCGACGGCAAAGTGTGGCTCACCCGGAATGATGGCGGTACGTGGGAGGATTTGTCGGGCCGATTTGCCGGCGTTCCGCGCAACACGTATGTGAGCCGCGTGGAAGGCTCGCGCTACGACACGGCCACGCTGTACGTGTCATTCGACAATCATCGCGAGAATGACTTCACGCCGTATTTGTTCGTCTCACGCGACTACGGAAAGTCATTTGCTTCGTTGGCCGCGGGCATTCCCCGTGACCGGCCCAACACGGTGTACGTGGTGCGCGAAGATCCCGTGAACAAGGAGTTGCTGTACATCGGTACGGAACTCGGCGTGTCCGCATCACTCGATGCCGGCAGGTCATGGTTTGCACTCAACGGCAATCTGCCGGTGGTGCCGGTGTACGACTTGCAGGTGCATCCGCGCGACCGCGAGCTCATCGCCGGCACGCACGGCCGCGGCGTGCAGATCCTTGATGTCGCGCCACTGCAGCAGATGACGGCGCCGGTGGCTGCGAAGCCCGTGCATGTGTTCGAACCGGCGCCGGCATTTCAGTACGGCCAGCTGCCTGCACCGTCGGAAGTGCGGGCGCAGAGTCCGTGGCGCACCGAAGGCGGACCGTCGGGCGCCGTGATCACGTATCGCCTCTCTGCGCCGGTCACCGGAGCAGCGCGCGTGTTCGTGCTCAGCGCCGGTGGTGATACGCTCGCGCGACTGGCCGGCGGCAACACGGCGGGGCTGCATCGTGTGGAGTGGAATCTCGACGCTGGCGGCGGAGCAGGGGGGTTCGGTGGTGGTGGCGGGCGAGGCGCGCAAGGTGCCGGAGGTGTGCAGCTGGAGGGATTCCCCGCGGGCTACAATCCGCGTCCGGCAGAAGCACGCGGCGCGGCTGATTCCTCGGCGAGCCCGGCGGCGGTGCAGCGTCGTTTGGCTGCGGCGGCGGCCGCGCCACAAGCAACCGGTGGTGGTAGTGGTGGTGGCGGTGGCGGCTTTGGCGGATTCGGCGCAGCGCGGCCGGCCGATACCGGTGACTATCGTATCGTGCTCGAGGCCGGTGGTCAGACCAGTTCGACCGTGCTCCGCGTGGTCAAGGTGGCGCCCACCGATCGCGCCGTGATGGTGCCGGCCGTGCGGTAAGCTGGCGAGGTGCTGGAGCGCGTCACACCACTCAGCCGGGGGACAGCAGACGCTGTCCTCCGGTGATTTGTCTTTTGACTTCTTCATTCGAGAGCCGCGCCGCACGATGCGCTTGCCCGACGCATCCACTTCGCGCATCGTTCGAAAGTGTCAGTGCGTCAGCGCCTCACTCCTACCCATTGCTCGCATGACTGAAGAATCCGCGCAGGCGATTGTCATCATTGCTGCAATCGCCGCCATGGCCGACGGCGTGCGTGACGCTCAGGAGCAGGCGCAGATCGCCGATGCCGCCGCCCGACTCGGCGTGCCGCTCGACGAAGTCGTGCTCGCAGACGGCGCCAGCGCCCCGATCGAAGCCGCGAAAGTCGCGCGACGGCTGACAACGATCGAAGCGCGCCTCGCGGCATATCAAGTAGCGGTCGCCGTGTGCCACGCCGACGGCTACGCCAATACGCGCGAGACGCTGTTCCTCCAGAGCCTGGCCAAGTCGCTCGACGTCGATGCCGCGCAGATCGACGCTCAGTCGACGACTACCGCCAAGGCAATCGATGGCTGGCTGTCGGCCGGCAGCGGAACTGCGTCCGGTGCGTCGTTTGCGTCAAGCGCTGGTGCAACGAACGCGCCGCCGAGCGACGCGGGCTCGAGGGACGAGTTCATTCTGAATCAGGCACTGCTCTCGGCCGCGCTCGAACTGCTTCCCGATCGGCTCGCGAACCTCGGCATCATTCCGCTGCAGATGCGACTCGTGCACATGATCGGGCAACGCAGCGGAGCGACCGACGGGCCGCACGTGCGGGAGCTGATGGCCACGCTCGGTGTTGGCATCGCGGCGCAGGTCATGGAATCCGTGGTGCGCAAAACCTTCGGCGGATTGGCCGGCGGTTTGCTCGGTGGATTGTTCGGTGGCGTGGCCGGCACGGCCGCCGGCGGTGCCGTCACCTTCGCGGCCACATATGCACTGGGACACGCAGCGCAGCAGTACTACGCGCAAGGGCGCAACATGTCGTCCACCGACTTCAAAGCGCTATTCTCAAAACTCAAGCAGGACGCCACGACCATGTATCCACGGGTGCAGGAGCGTGTGAGCGAGATCGCGCGCGGCAACTCGCTCCAGTCGATCATGCAGCAGGTCCGTGGGGAAATGGCGTAACAGGCCGACCGGCACACCGTCGCTTCCTCCTCAATATCATGACTTCCCGTCGATCGTTTCTCGCGACCAGTTCGGCTACGGCACTCTCGCTGTTGGCCGCTCAACGACTGCTCGGCGCCTCCGCCGACCACGACCTCATTCTGCGCGGCGGTACGGTGTTCGATGGCACCGGCACCCCGGGTCGCGAGCTCGATGTTGGCATCACGAACGGCCGCATTGCGGAGCTGGCACCCTCGATCACGGGCCGTGGCCGCGAAGAAATCGACACGCGTGGACTGGTGGTTGCGCCCGGTTTTGTGGATTTGCATTCACACGCCGATAGCGCGCTGTTTGAAGATCCGCGCGCCGAGTCGGTGATTCGTCAGGGCATCACCACAATCGTTGGTGGAGCCGACGGGAGTTCGCGCGCGCTGGGCTCCCCGGCGCGTCCGTTTGCCGCGTATTTCGATAGCATTGACCGATTGCAGCCGGCGTGCAACGTGGCCAGCAACGTCGGCTTGGGCAGCGTGCGCGGCGCTGTGGTCGGCAACGACGACCGTCCGGCGACGGCCTCGGAACTCGACAGCATGCGCACGTTCGTGGAACGCGCACTGGCCGATGGGGCGTGCGGTGCATCGTCGGGACTTGAGTACACACCAGGCGCTTTCGCGTCGCGGGAAGAACTCATTGCGCTGTGCAAGCCGCTTGCGGCGCGCGGTCTCGTGTACGCCACACACATGCGCAATGAGGATGATCGGTTGCTCGAGGCGATTGATGAATCGATCGCCGTCGCCAAGGGCGCCGGATGCGGCCTGCAGATCTCACATCTCAAAACGCAGGGACCACGTAACTGGAAGTCGCTCGATATGGTGTTCGCGCGCATCGAAGCCGAGCAGGCCGGCGGCCTTGATGTTGCGTTTGATCGCTACCCATATCTCGCGTACGCAACGGGGCTCACCAATCTCTTCCCGGTTTGGAGTCGCGACGGTGGCACCGCGGCATTTTTCCGTCGACTCGATGATGCGACGGATGGCCCCAGGATCCGCACGGAAACACTGGCCAAGATCGCGCTGCTCGGCGGCTGGGACAATGTACAGATCACGTCCGTGGGTGCGGTTGTGGACCGCGATGCGGAGGGCGCTCGGCTCGGCGCGTACGCGAATCGTAGCAACACTGATCCGTACGAGCGCACCGTGCAGTTGCTACGCCGTAGCGACGGCAACGTGAGCATGGTCGGCTTTGCGATGAGCGAGGAGAACCTTGAACGCATTCTGGCGCATCCACTCGGCATGGTGTGCACGGACGGCGGCGGCTTTGCGATTGACGGTCCGACGCGCCGAGGCAGTCCGCATCCGCGTGGCATTGGCAGTTTCGCGCGCGTACTCGGACGATACGTGCGTGAGCGCAGCGCGCTCACGATGGCGGCGGCGATTCACAAGATGAGCGCGCTGCCGGCCTCGCGCGTCCGACTGACCGATCGAGGCCGGATCGCGGTTGGACTGTGGGCCGACATCACGGTGTTCGACGCTGCCAGAATTGCCGACACGGCAACGTTCGAGGCGCCGTTTCAGTACCCCGACGGCATGCGGCTGGTGCTGGTGAACGGCGCGGTGGCGCTGCGAAACGGCGAGCGGTCAGCGGTGGGAACGGGGCGGGCGCTACGGCGGTCGACGCGGTAAGTGGAGATGCTGAGGAGGAATCGGCAACCTTGACGGCATTCTTCCCTTGACTTAGTTTGTTGACTAAGTCTTACATGGAGCCAGCTATGACCGTGCCGCCCGATGAGTCCGACCATTCGCCTTCCGTCGACGCCGAGGAAGTGACGGTGCACTACGCTAAAACACATCTGTCACGCCTTCTGCGCGAGGTCGCGACGGGCGCAGAGTACGTCATCGCTCGCGGCAACACGCCCGTGGCGCGCCTGATCCCGATCGATCAACGTGGTTCGCAGCGCGAGTTCGGGGCGCTGCGCGAATCGCTGGTGGTTCCGGCCGATTTTTTGTCGCCCCTGACCAGCACCGAGCTCGATGCTTGGGACGGCGGCTGAAGTGCTGCTACTCGATACGCACGCGCTCCTGTGGTGGCTGGCCGGCGACGCACAGCTCTCCGGGCACGCACGTGCGTCCATCGAGAGCGCGCGAGCCGTGCACGTAAGCGCCGTCTCCACCTGGGAGATCGCCATCAAGACGCAGCTCGGCAAGCTGCCGGGTGGCGAGCTGCTGCTCGCCGAGCTTCCTGACTTGCTGCTGGCCCAAGGATTCACGGAGCTTCCAATCGTCGGGCGAGACGCGCACATGGCCGGCCTGCTCCCGCGACACCACCGCGACCCGTTTGATCGCATGCTCGTTGCCCAGTCACTGCGCCTCGGGCTTCCGTTGGTGAGCAACGATCCGCTGCTCGTACCCTATGGGGTCACGCGGATCTGGTAGTTCGTACCGCGTCAGCGAACGCCGATGTCCTTGTGCGTTTGCACTGACAAACGCCAACGCGGATTTGCCAGACAATACGCGATAGCCGCGGCCGTATTTTCCGCTCGCCGAGGTCCGTCCATTGGCTGCAGCAAGAAGTTCGCGAAGTTGAACGAGGCGAATCGCGCCGGATCACCAGCCGGTCCATCCTGCGGAAACACCAGCTTAAGTTCGTCGCCTGCCGTTTGTACCAGCGTCGCATTTACTTTCGGACTGACGCACAACCAATCAATCCCCTCCGGGGCGGCGATCGTACCGTTACTCTCCACGGCGATCTCAAACCCTTCGTCGTGCAGCGCACTGATCGCCGCGCGGTCAAGCTGCAGCAACGGTTCGCCGCCCGTGCACACCACGAACGGTCGGGCGCCGGCCGCCGCTTCGTCCGGCCAGCGCAACTTCACCGCAGCGGCCAACGCGCCCGCCGTGGCAAATTTCCCGCCGTCCGGCCCCACGCCGACAAAATCCGTGTCGCAGAACTGGCACACTGCGTCGGCACGGTCGGCCTCACGTCCCGTCCACAGATTGCATCCGGAAAAACGGCAGAACACGGCCGGTCGGCCGGCGTTCACACCCTCACCTTGTAAAGTGTAGAAAATCTCCTTCACCGTGTACGTCATGAGTCGCGCGGCTCCACGTAGGCGATCGGATCCTGTGCACCCGCTTCGGCAAAACCTTTGAGACGCAGCAAGCAGGCGTCACAGTGTCCGCACGCAGAGCCGTCGGCCGAGGGATCGTAGCAACTTGTGGTAATGGAATAGTCCACGCCGAGCGAATGCCCAAGCGCAATGATGCCGGCCTTGGTGAGATGCAGCAGCGGTGCGTGAATGGCGAGACGGTGCGTGCCTTCCACGCCGGCGCGTGTGGCCAGATTCGCCATCGTCTCGAAGGCGCGCAGGTAGTCCGGCCGGCAATCGGGATAGCCGGAATAATCGAGCGCATTCACACCGACAAAAATGTCGGTGGCACCCAATGTTTCCGCCCACGCGAGCGCGAACGACAGAAAGATCGTGTTGCGGGCCGGCACATAGGTGACTGGGATATCGTGCGCCGACGCAACATCGCGATCCTTGGGCACCGCGACATCGCCGGTGAGCGCCGAACCGCCCCACTGTCGCAAATCGATATCTACGACGACGTGTGCCGTCACGCCCTGCGCCGCTGCCACGCGGTGCGCCGCCTCAATTTCGTAGGCGTGGCGCTGGCCGTAGCGAAACGTCATGGCGTGCGGCGAGAAGCCGTCGCGCTTGGCGACCGACAGCACGGTGGTGGAGTCGAGCCCTCCGCTGAGCAGTACCACTGCCGGACGAGGGCCACTTCTCTCTTTCGGAGAGGACGGATCCGAGCCGCCCGAACGGGGTGTATGGCCTGTCGAAGAATTCATCGCGGAAGACATGCCCAAAGCTATCTCCGCTCCAGCTGGTCAGGGTATTCTTCGGCGTCAAACACCGTCACCCTTTTGCCCCCGTCCCGTCGTGCCCACGTCTCGAATGTTCAGCCGCCTTACGCTCGCGTCGGCCCCGCTGGCGCTCTGCTGTCTGTCGCTGGTGGCCTGCGCGCAGCAGGGCAACGGCGCGCGCTCGCCGGCCGCCCCCACCCGCAGCTACTCCCCAGCCATCACCGAAGCGGATTTGCGCCAACGGCTCTTCATCTACGCCGACGATTCCATGCAGGGGCGCGATGCCGGCAGCGTGGGCCACGAAAAGGCGCTCTCCTACCTCGTGAGCGAACTCACGCGACTTGGCGTCAAGCCTGCCGGTGAAAACGGCTACTATCAGCGCGTGCCGCTGGTGCCACGCCGCGCACCGGCCGGTGAGCGCGTTGATACAAGCTGGTCACGCAATGTCGTGGCCGTGATTGAAGGGAGCGACCCGACGCTCAAGGCCGAGTACGTCGCGCTCGGCGCGCACAGCGATCACGTCGGCTTTTCGCGTCGTGCCGTTGATCATGACTCCATGCGTGCGTTTCTGCGCGCCGGATGGGAGGCCATCGGGCGCGATGCCAACGCACGGGGACCGTCGCCGGATCAACTGGCCGCGATTCGCGTGAACGTGGATTCGCTCCGCAAGATCCGGCCGGCCCGGCTTGACTCCATCAACAACGGCGCCGACGATGACGGGTCTGGGTCCATGGCGCTGCTCGAGATTGCCGAAGCCTTTGCCACAAGCGGTACGAAGCCCAAGCGTTCGCTGCTGCTCGTGTGGCACACCGCGGAAGAGAAGGGCCTCGTGGGTGCGGCGTGGTTCATGGACCATCCCACCGTCGACCGCAACAAGATCGTTGCGCAGATCAATATCGACATGATCGGCCGAGGCAGCGCACGCGACGTCAAAGGCGGCGGGGACGATTTTCTCACGGTGCTCGGCCCGAAGCGGCTGTCGTCGCAGTTCGACCGATGGGTGCGTGAGGTGAACGACCAGCAGCCGCGCCCGCTCAAGCTCGACTACGAGTTCGACGGCGACGGACACCCGCAGCAGTTCTACTGCCGTAGCGATCACTATCATTACGCGCGTTACGGCATCCCGATTGCGTTCTTCTTTACCAGCATTCACGAAGACTACCATCAGGTGACTGACGAGCCGCAGTACATCGAGTATCCCAAGTACACGCGAATCACACGGTACCTGCATGAGCTGGCCGCATTCACGGCGAACCAGCCGCAGGCGCCGGTCGTGGACAAGCCGAAACCCGATCCGGCGGGCACCTGTCGGCAGTGATCGCTGCCGACGGCTGGCAATCGTTCGCTATCCGCTTCGGCGACTCGGACTCCGCAGTACTCGCAACTTCACGCCTGACAAACAAAGTCACCTACGGAGCATGTGATGGAATGGCTGTCTGATCCAGCGGCCTGGATTTCGTTGTTGACGTTGACCGCGCTCGAGATTGTCCTCGGCATCGACAACATCATTTTCATTTCGATTCTCGCCTCGCGTGTAGAGGCGTCCAAGCAGGCGAAGGCGCGCCGACTGGGGTTGATGGGGGCGTTTGTCAGCCGACTCGGTCTACTCTTTTCCATCGCGTGGATCGCACGGCTCACCGAGCCGCTCTTCGAGGTGTTCGGCCGTGGTTGGGGCGGCCGTGATTTGATTCTGGTGTTCGGCGGCCTCTTTCTCATCGGCAAGGCCGTCCTCGAAATTCATCACAAGCTCGAGCCCGAGAAGGCCACCGCGGGTGAGGTTGCGCGAGCAGCTGCGTCCATGGGTGCGGTCGTCTCGCAGATTATGGTCATCGACATCGTGTTCTCGCTCGATTCCGTGATTACCGCGGTCGGCATGGCCGAGCACATCGAGATCATGGTGGCGGCGAACGTGATCGCGCTCGCGGTGATGCTGCTGGCGGTGACACCCGTGAGCGCGTTTGTGGAGAAGCATCCCACCGTAAAGGTTCTGGCCCTCGCATTCCTTGTCCTGATCGGCACGAATCTCGTGGCCGAGGGTTTCGGACAGCACATCTCGAAGGGCTACACCTATTTCGCGATGGCGTTTTCCGTGCTGGTGGAGATGATCAATCTTCGTGTTCGATCGACGATTGTGCCTGTCGAGCTGCGCGCTGAGCCGGTCGCCGAGACTCATCGAGGCGCATTGTAAGCAGCCACGTGGCTGCCCCCGTTGACCATGCACTGACCCAGAATCCGCGGTCTCACCTGTCCGTCAGGGGGGACAGCGGGTTTTGCGTTTAGCCGCCTCGTGTGTCGGTAACCCGTTGATCTATCATCAGTTTCACGATGCAAGCGACGCCTGCGTCAGTTTGGCCCGCGCTCTGCACTAGAACAAGACCAACCGATTCCTCATGGAGGGGAACATGAACTCTGCTCTTGTTCGCAACGCTCGCGCTTCCGTGGTCAGCCTACCCGTCGTCACTGCAGACTCCCATTTTGCGTCCGTCAAGCTGCGGCTGGCGGCGGGTATGGCAACCACCGCGCTTCTGCTTTCACTGCCGCTGATCTCGGGCGGCGCCCAGACGTTGGGCCTCGGAGGCTCTGTCACGCCGTACGCCGGTTATCTCGTCACGGGACAGTGGTACGACGGCCCCGTTGGCACCTCGCTCTCGACGGCGAATACGCCGATGATTGGCGCACAGCTCTCCATCCCGCTGGTGGCGGGGTTGTCGCTGACGGGAAACGTGGGCTACGCCTCAGGTGACGTGCGGGTCGGGGTGCCGTTCCTCGGTGGCCTCAACGTGGGTACGAACAAGTTATGGGTGTATGACGCGGGACTCGAACTGGGTGGACTGCCGCGCGGAGGCACGGGTCTCGCTCCGTTCGTGCAGGGCGGGGTGGGCGGCATGACGAACAATTTGAGCAGCCGCGTGTTCTCGACGCAGTCCACGAACCTCATGTACTCGGCGGGTGTAGGTGTGGATGTCGGGTTGTCCCGGAAAATCGCCCTGCGCGTTCAGGCGAAGGACTACATCGGGCGCTTCGACACCCAGGAAGCGATTGGCATTGGAACGCGCGGGAACCTGTCGCATAACTGGGCCTTGAGTGCAGGTGTGAAGCTCGCCTTCTAGCCGGTCGGCGTTAGACTAGGCACAAGGGATGGGCGCCGGGTCGGTCCCGTTGCGGGTCCGGCTCGGCATTCCATTCCGCCACCCGCTGGCTGGCCCGTCTACTCGTGACCTCCATCGAGATGCCTTTCGTGCGATTCGCTCTGTTGTCGGCCGCTCATTCAGGCCGTGTGTCGTGTGTTGCCGCTCGCTGCGTCGTTGTCGGCGCAATTATCATGAGCGCGTTCACGCTCCACCCTTTACACGCGCAAGCGGGTGGCGAGCAGCCCCCCCCACCGCCGCGCTTCGATTCGCTGACGGTCGATCAGACTCGTAGCGCCACGGGCGTGAGTCGAGCGGTGAGCGCCCAGGGATCGGCGGCTCGCACCGCGCAGGATGCGTTTGAACGCAACCGCCGAGCGGGCTTGCGCTTCTATAACGGTGGTGCGAACGCCTCGTGCGAAGTGCAGATCGGGAACCTCTGCTACTGGAACAACAATGGGGACGTGCCGCCCCCGGCGGAACGCACCGATCTGATCATCGAGCGTGATCGTCTGCTCGAAACGCTTGCGCAGGCCGCGAGTGCGGATCCGGCCGACGACTGGGTGGCGGGCATGCGCGTGCGATACGCGCTTGAGCAGCAAAAGCTTCCCATGGCGCTCGCTGCGGCGAGGGAGTGCGGTGGGACGGCGTGGTGGTGTGATGCGCTGCGCGGGTTGGCGTTGCACGTAATGGATCAACATGTTGACGCATCGTCCGCCTTTGATCGCGCGTTGGCGTCGATGTCGGAATCCACGCGTTGTGAGTGGACCGATCTGACGCCGTGGCTGCCCACGTCGATGCACGAGGCCTATCGCTCGAAAGGGTGCACGCAGCGGGCTGCAGACAACGGTCGCATCTTGCGAATGTCACAGCCACTGTGGTTGTTGCCCGCCAATGATCTGCGCAATGAGCTCTTCTCGCGTCACCTGATCTCTCTCGTGCACGGACAGGGTCGGATTCCTTACGACATGAGCTTCGACGGCTCGATTCCGGCAATTCAGGTGCGCTACGGTTGGCCGACTGCGTGGTCCATGCAGACGGCGGGCGCACTCGATCCGCGTCTGCCGAGCATAATCGGCCATGAGCCAACGCCGAGCTACGATTTCATACCGAGCGAGAAGGCCTTGATGTCGCCCTCAACGGCCACCGCCGCCGATTGGGATCCGGCTCGTGAAGACGCGCGCATGCGATATGCAACGCGCTACGCAACCGGATTCGCGCCACTGCCTCACCAGATTGCACGTTTCCGTCGCGGCGACTCCACCGTGATCGCGGGTGCGTGGCGCTTGATGCGTGAGCAGCGCATGGGTCCGGCGCCGTACAACGTCGGCCTTTTCGTGGCCGACGACTCAGGACACGTAATTGCGCGTCAGACGAAGGACAGCGCGGGAGCCAACGGCGCGGTGATTGCAACACTGGGGCGCACGCCACGCCTGGTCTCGCTCGAAGTGATTGCGCCGAGTGCGAAGCGCGCGACGCGCGTGCGTACTGCGGTGCAACCGCTCGGCAGCAATGCGGCCGTGAGCGACATGTTGCTGCTCGCCGGTGGTGACGCCGGTGCGACGCCAACGCTCGAGAGCGTGTCTGCTCGCGCGTGGGGCAGCAACGATATTGAGCCGGGGCGCTCATTTGGCTTGTACTGGGAAACGTATGTGCCCGTATCTCCAGCCGCTCCACTGCAGGTGACGGTTCGCGCCACGCGTACGAGCTCGAGTTTCACGCAGCGCATCGGGAACGCCCTGCGGCTGTCCCGTGCGATGACACCAGTGGCGATCAGCTTTCGCGACGCGGGGCGTCCGGACGGATTACCGGGGCGCGCGATCACGTTTACGTGGCCCGAAGTACCGCCGGGCGAGTATCGGCTCACGGTGAAACTGCAGGGCGCCACGAGTGTGGACAGCACGTCGCAGTTGTTCACCGTGCGCGGATCGCGATAGCAGGTGGGGCTCGGTGCGTGGCGTGTGCGCCGCGCACCGGGATCGGGTTGGCTCAGCGCGGCGCCATCGTGCCCATCACGCTCGCGAACCCGAGCGCGACAATCACGCCGACCAGCACATAGGTGAGCATGCCGCTCGTGCCACCTACCCGGCGCAGCAACTGCAACGATTCGGCCGCGGACATCGGTTGCATCCCAACCACCCGAATCGCCGTGCGTGCGCGTCTGAACAGGAGCCAGTTACCGATGCCGCCGGCGGCAAGACACGCGGCAAGTTGCACGGCCAGAATCATCAATGCTGCCTGCTGATTCTCCGGTTTGGCCAACTCCTCGGGTGCGATTGATCGTGCGCCTGGCACGAGCCATTCCAGCAGCGCATTGGGGATGAAGTAAAACGCCGCAAACCACACGTACATCTTGCGATAGAGAAACCAGAACGGCATCGCAAAAAATGCCGACCAGTTCCAGGTGGGAACGAACGACGAATCGTCGACAAACACCGCCAGCTTCTGGCGATACGATCGCTCCCAGCGCGGCCCGATGAATGCGCCGAGCCGTTCCTCGAACTCGACGCTTCCGGGCGCGCGCATGGCCGTGGCAGCACCGTTCGGTGTCGAGGTCGAGTTGTTCGGTTCGTCGGGCATCTTCTGAGTCACGGCGTGCGGGCAGACGGCTGTTGCTGCGTGAGACAATGCAACGTTCCGAGCCCCCAGACGAGATCGACAGCGTGAATGCCCACTACGCGTCGTGTCGGGAACAGATCAGCGAGGATATTGAGCGCCAATCGATCGTTCGGGTCATTGAACGTCGGTACGAGTACTACGCCGTTCGCGATGTAAAAGTTTGCGTAACTCGCCGGCAATCGCTGTCCATCCATGACCACGGCGCGCGGATAGGGGAGCGTGACCACGCGCACTGGCTCCCCGCGTGCGTCGCGTGCGTGCTGCAGTCGCTGCAGGTTGTCGAGCGATCGGCGATGATTGTCGTCCGCGGGATCTTCTTCGTGCGCGAGCACGATGAGTCCCGGCGCCACAAACCGCGCGATGTCGTCCACGTGGCCGTGCGTGTCGTCACCCACGCACCCTTCACCGAGCCAAATCGTATGCGAGATGCCAAGGGTATCGGCGAAGACGCGCTCGTAGTCGGCTCGCCCGAGTCCGGGATTGCGCACCTGCACATCAGAGAGCAGCCACTCTTCCGTCACCAGCAGGGTGCCGAGTCCGTCTGTTTCAATCCCGCCGCCCTCAAGCACGAGCGGTGCGCCGGTATCCGGGCGCGTCGCCTGCACCAGCGGCAAGCCGCTCACCGTGTGTACGATGTCCGGAATGCGACGGTCGTGCTCGAAATTGTCGTACTTGGCCCAGGCGTTGAAGTCCCAGCGCATCAGCGAGACGAGCCCGAGTGGATCCTGCACGCCCGTGGGCCCGCTATCGCGCAGCCAGACGCGATCGGTAGGCGCACGGTGCAGGCGATACGTGTCGGGCGGCACGGCGTGCATGTCGAGGCACGCTGCGGCGTCTTCGCGCACGGCATCATCGTGGCACACGATGTCCACGAGCTCACTACCCGAGATCGCCCGCACGATTTCCGCGTACACCCAGGGGATCGGCTCGAACTTGCCGGGCCAGTCGGGCTCATGATGCGGCCACGCAATCCACGTGGCGTCATGTGGCTCCCACTCAGCGGGCATTCGCCACACGCCACGCGGATTGATGACGTCCGGAGTGGGCAGCGTCTCGATTGGTGTCATGGCGTGCGTCTACTCCCCGAGCCAGCGCTGAAGGATCGGGCCGTACGCATCGATGCGACGATCCCGAAGAAACGGCCAGTTGCGGCGCGTCTCTTCGATCAGGTTGAGATCGCACTCCGCGACGAGCACTGCCGGATCTGTACCCGCCTCGGCGAGGTATCGACCAAACGGGTCGGCGATGAACGATTGACCAAAAAACTCAATGCCGTCCGTGCCGGCTTCGGCCTCGAAGCCCACGCGATTGGGCGATGCCACGAACACGCCATTGGCGATCGCGTGCGAGCGCTGCATGGTGCGCCACGCGTCGACCTGCGGGGTGCCGAACGTGGATTTTTCGGCTGGATGCCAACCGATCGCCGTGGGATAGAAGAGAATCTCCGCGCCAAGCAGGGACGTGATGCGCGCGCCTTCGGGAAACCACTGATCCCAGCAAATGAGCACGCCGATGTCGGCGTATTTCGTACGCCACATGCGAAAGCCGTTGATGCCCGGATGCCGATCGGTGCGCAGGTCAGCTCCCACGTCGCCCGGCGCGAAATAGTATTTCTCTTCGAAGAGTGGGTCATGCGGGATATGCATCTTGCGATACGTGCCGAGCAGCGCGCCGTCCGCGTCAATCACGCACGCCGAGTTGCGATACAGGCCGGCCGCCTGGCGCTCATAGATGGGCACCACGAGTACGACGGCGAGTTCTTTCGCGACGGCCTGCAGCGCGTGCACGGTGTCACCGGCAATCGGCTCGGCGAGATCAAAGCGGTCCAGCTTGAGTGATTTGCAGAAGTACGGTGCATTGAACAGCTCCTGCATCGCAATGATCTGCGCACCACGCGCGGCAGCTTCACGCACGCGGGTGATCGTACGCGCAAGGTTGGCAGCACGGTCATCACTGGCGGTCTCCTGGATGAGACCGACGGACACGGGGCGTCGGGACATGGCGCGTGGGGCTCGGGACGAAGCGGCGCGCGGACAGGCGCGAGGACAATCATCAAAGTTCGCCGAGTGCAAACGCTGGGGGTAGGTCTGCCGCTTCGATCCGGGAGCTCGCTACTGCTTCGATGACGTCGCCACACGCGCTCGCAACGCGTCCGGCTCGGGAACGGGCTGGTCGAGCAGCGGCGTGAGATAGCACCACAGCACGCGGCGGAGGTCGTCAAGCAGCGGTTTTTTTTCGGCGCTTGCGGCCCGGTCGCGCCGCGCCAGCAACGACTGCCCAATCGATGCAGCGACCAGTGCGGCGCGCCGCCGCTCCCGGGCGGGCAGCTTCGGATTGCGAGCCGCGAAGAGCAAATCGAGTCGATCGACGATGGAGTCGAAGAGCTGCGCTCGAATACGATTGGGCGCCGCGCCGGTCGAGTCGACGGGGGCATCCGCCGTCATGAACACGCGTCGAAAGGCCGGATTTCTGTCGTGAAACGAAGCCAACGGTCGTACGATGCGATCGATGAGCCGATCAAGCGGCATTCCGCGCGGATCGGTGGCAAACGCCTTCTCGTGGATTCTCCGGAGTTCATCGGCGAATCGCAGGGCAAGCGCGGCCACCACGGCGTCGCGATTCGGAAAGAATTGATAAAGCGAGCCTTTGGCCGTGCGCGCTCGCAGCGCAATCGCTTCGGCGGTGGCCGCATGGAGACCGTGCTCGGCGATCACCTCAGCGGCCGCATCGAGCAGCAGGTCAACGCGCTGCTGGCCGCGGATCTGCCGGGGTTTGCGGCGGTAAGTCGCGTCGGGCTCGTCGGCGCGCGTGGGTGCATCAGCGGGCCGTTCAGCGCTCGCTCGGGGAACGGTGTCGCGCGCGGGGGGACGCTTGGGCGGACGAGTGGGCATGCCGGGGTGAACGGGGGAGAGGGCTGCGGCGAATATCGCCCTTCAGACCCACTGAACACAACATGACGTTCGCGTCGTATTGCAAACATGACAGTGCCGTCGTGTTTTGGAGGACGGGCGAACGCGTCGGTCAGCGCATGCTGTGTCGATTTCCCCGCCGCGACGCAACGGAGAACGCTGGCGTCAAGCGCGACCGGGAGTTCGGCCCGGCCACCAGAGGAACGCCGACTCGTCGTCGGAAGGTGAACGCGAGATCCGGTCGCGCGGCGTGTCGGCACGAAGGAAGACCAGCACGATATCCATGACATTCGTGCCGGTCGGTCCGGTGCGCAGTAGCGCGCTGGCCGCGTCCAGCGCACGGTAGCTGCGCAGGCGCTGCAGATCGCGCGCCGGATCGCGTCCGGCGCGTCGTATGAGCAGCGCGGAGTTCGCATCCACGATGGCGCCCGCCGCATCCGTCGGGCCGTCGCGTCCATCGGTGCCGGCGGCGAGTATCGTGATGCGCTGCGCGTCGTCACGTGTCTCGACGGCGCCGTCGAGCACCAGAGCGGCGGCCAGGGCGAGCGCTTGCATGCGCCCGCCGAGCGGCGCCTCACCGCGTGATGGATCACCCGGCCGCGGTGGTGTGAGCAAGCGCGCGTATGCACGCTGGGGATTCTCATCGGCGATGGCCGTCGACGAGGCGTCGTTTGGTGGCTCTTCATCATCGTCACCGAACAGACGGCGCGCATCGTGCATATTGACCACAGTAGGCTCACCGCCGAACACCATGAGTGCCGCGCCAGCGTGACGTCGGGCCACGGAGAGCGCGGCTTGCGCAATCGCTCCGCCGAGCGATTCGGCTTCGCCTTCAAGCGGCAAGTCCACCATCTCCGCGTGCTCGATCCCGGCATTCAGCGCGGCGCGTACTGCGGCCTGTTGCGCTTCGGCGTTGCAGGCAATCACCTCGTAGGTGACGCGCTCGAACGCCGGATGTGTGGGCGACGGTGGAATTACGGCAACATGATCGCTGCCTTCGAGGCCGAGCGCCCGCGCAATCGGCGCGGGAAACGCCGAGCGCAGTCCGAATGCGTCACATAATCCGAGCACCGTGGAGTAAAGCAGTGGATCGGCTGTACAGGGCCCCGAGCCGATCACCGCGGGATCGTCGCCGATCACGTCGGAAAAAGCCAGGACGTGCGTCGCGCGCGCGCCGCGTGCATGGATGGCCGTGGCGAGCCGGCCACCGCCCCATCGCAGGAGTCGACGCCGAATCGCATTCATCTGATGAATTGCCAGTCCGCGCTCCATCATCTGCTGCATGGCAGTCGCGAGGTGCGTCTGCGCCTCCGCCGGATGACCGACGAGCGCGACGAGTTCGGCACACGGTGCGGCGCACAGCGATGTGGCGCCTCCGGACAGCAGCACCAACACGTCATCATCGACATTGATCTCGGCGATCGCGTTCGCGATGGCATCGGCGGCCGCTAAGGAGCCGATGTCGGGCAAAGGATGATCGCCTACTCTGAGTGGCAACGGTCCGCCCACGTAATCATTCGGACGGTGCGCGGCGATCACCAAGCCACCGGCCAACGGGGTACCGGCCTCCCGCAGCGCGCCGAGCGCTCCGGTCGCCATCTCGGGGGCGGCCTTACCGAGCGCAAACACGTGCACCGGCGATGCGGTGCCACGCGTCTGAAGCCAATCGCGCGCACGATCGTGTGCACGCGGGAACGGCGACACGCCCTGAATGGCCGCGCGATGCAGTGCGGTCAACAGGGCGTGCGGTGTATCTGTCATCAGTGTGCGTCAGCGCGCGACTTTCTTGATCGCCACGTCGAGTTCATCGTAGGCGTCCTGCGCCATCGCGCGAAAGCTGGTCGCGTAGCTGATCTTGCCGTCGGGACCAATGACGTACAGGTAGCGCTTGTGATAGCCTGTTTCGGTGGCCGCATGGTAGAGGGCGCCGACTTTCTTGTCGGTGTCCGCACCCATCGCGAACTGGAATCCATCATCCTTGGCCCAGGCCGTGAGATCAGCGCCATTGTCGGTGCTGATACCAACCAGCGTGACGTTCTTGCCGTTGAGGAACATGCTTTCGTACTTGTCGCGGTACGTGTGCATCTGCGCGGTGCAGCCGCTGGTGCGGGCTTTCGGGAAAAAGGCCAACACCACCGTCTCCCCGCGATGCTCGGAGAGCTTGAACGGCTTGGCGGTGGGTCCGGCCTGCGTCACGGTCGTCAGTGTGAAGTCGGGCGCGATGTCACCAACGCTGAGCAGCGAGGCTGCCGGCGCCTGCGCGTGCAGCGGCAAAAGCGAGGGCGCGACAATCAGCACCGCTGCGGCCAGGAACGATCGGGAACGAAGCATTGAACAAGACTCCATGAAGGGCAAAATTGCGTGGGCGAATCAGTACAGCACGGAAGATACCCCCGAAACCGTGGACACGTTCGGGGCTGTCGGTGTCCGCAGGACGGGACGGGTCATGTGCCGACAAAAGGACAATGCTCGGTGACCCCCGGCACGTTTCCTCTGCCACGTCCTCCCGATACGGGTGATTCGCGGTGGCACGGCTTGTGCTCTGTCAGTGGGTAACGCTGGCCTGCGTGGTCAGCGGCACGATCTTCTTTCCGAGGTGCACCATGGCTACTTCTTCGTTAACGTTTGCGCTGCTAGCGTCAGTTGTTGCCGTCACCGCGTGCGGCGGCCGCGACACTCGCGCCCTTGACGCCGCACTCCAGTCGGATCTCGCCATGGCCTCCACCGCGCCCGGCCTGCGATCGGCGTATGTCAGTCCCATGGAGATGGGCTATCCACAGGGCTACGCGCCGCCTGGCTATGCACCGGGTTACCCGCCGCAGCCGTACGGCTACCCAACGCCGTACCCGCAGCCGGGGTACCCGCAGCCGTACCCGCCGCAGCCCTACGGCTATCCACAGCCTGCGCCCGCCCGCGCACCGCAGCAGGTTGTGTATCGGGCGCCCGCCCCGTCGGGATCCGGCACCGTTCGTTCAGGATCCGGCACTGGTACGAGTGGCGGAACCGGTGCCGGTCAGGCCACCGAGCGGAATACGCAGCGGGGCGCGATCATCGGTGCTGCCACCGGCGCGGCGGTCGGGATTGCCACGCAGCGCGACAAGGTGAAGGGTGGCGCTGTTGGCGCGGTGGCCGGTGCGGTGCTTGGCGGCGTCGTGGGCTCGCAGATCTACACCAAGCCGAGACCGTAGCGAAATGGACCTGGGTCGACGTGCTGTTGGCACAGCTGAGCCAGCCGCTTGACGGGCCGGCCCGATACTTTAATAGTATCCGTGTTCCGGCTTCCCGGCTCCAGCTACAGTTTCATTCCACGCAGGTGCGGCAACGCAATGAGCTACCTCGTCAAGCCCGCGGCTCCACATCACATTCCGGCGCTGTCGGAAATCGAGCGTGCTGCCGCGACGCTGTTTACGACTGAAGACTTGCCGGAGTTGTTACGGAACGAGGTCATCGCGGCACAGCGATTTGAGGATGCCCAGCGCGACGATCGGTTGTGGGTCGCCGTCGATTCAGCTGATCAACCGGTGGGTTTTCTGTTGGCCGACGTCGTGGACGACACACTGCACATTGCGGAAATGGCCGTGCATCCGGAACACGCGCGCCGTGGCTTGGGAGCGACGTTGCTTCGACATATGTTGCTCGTCGCGGAACATCACGGGCACCACGCGGTGACATTGACCACGTTCTCGCATGTCGCGTGGAACGCACCGTTTTATCAACGGCAGGGATTTGTGGTGCTGGGCGATGACGAATGTGGGCCTGAGTTGCGCGCCTCGCTGGAGCAAGAGGGCGCACGCGGGCTCAGTCACCGCGTTGCGATGCGTCGACAGGTACGTCGCGCCGAACGCACGACACACTGGGCGGAACGAGGCAACTCCTGAACAAACGGCCGCCGGAACACGTGTTCCGGCGGCCGTTTGTTCAGGAGTTGCCTCGTTCCGCCCAGTGTGTCGTGCGTTCGGCGCGACGTACCTGTCGACGCATCGCAACGCGGTGACTGAGCCCGCGTGCGCCCTCTTGCTCCAGCGAGGCGCGCAACTCAGGCCCACATTCGTCATCGCCCAGCACCACAAATCCCTGCCGTTGATAAAACGGTGCGTTCCACGCGACATGCGAGAACGTGGTCAATGTCACCGCGTGGTGCCCGTGATGTTCCGCGACGAGCAACATATGTCGAAGCAACGTCGCTCCCAAGCCACGGCGCGCGTGTTCCGGATGCACGGCCATTTCCGCAATGTGCAGTGTGTCGTCCACGACGTCGGCCAACAGAAAACCCACCGGTTGATCAGCTGAATCGACGGCGACCCACAACCGATCGTCGCGCTGGGCATCCTCAAATCGCTGTGCCGCGATGACCTCGTTCCGTAACAACTCCGGCAAGTCTTCAGTCGTAAACAGCGTCGCGGCAGCACGCTCGATTTCCGACAGCGCCGGAATGTGATGTGGAGCCGCGGGCTTGACGAGGTAGCTCATTGCGTTGCCGCACCTGCGTGGAATGAAACTGTAGCTGGAGCCGGGAAGCCGGAACACGGATACTATTAAAGTATCGGGCCGGCCCGTCAAGCGGCTGGCTCAGCTGTGCCAACAGCACGTCGACCCAGGTCCATTTCGCTACGGTCTCGGCTTGGTGTAGATCTGCGAGCCCACGACGCCGCCAAGCACCGCACCGGCCACCGCGCCAACAGCGCCACCCTTCACCTTGTCGCGCTGCGTGGCAATCCCGACCGCCGCGCCGGTGGCAGCACCGATGATCGCGCCCCGCTGCGTATTCCGCTCGGTGGCCTGACCGGCACCGGTTCCGCCACTCGTACCAGTGCCGGATCCTGAACGAACGGTGCCGGATCCCGACGGGGCGGGCGCCCGATACACAACCTGCTGCGGTGCGCGGGCGGGCGCAGGCTGTGGATAGCCGTAGGGCTGCGGCGGGTACGGCTGCGGGTACCCCGGCTGCGGGTACGGCGTTGGGTAGCCGTACGGCTGCGGCGGGTAACCCGGTGCATAGCCAGGCGGCGCGTAGCCCTGTGGATAGCCCATCTCCATGGGACTGACATACGCCGATCGCAGGCCGGGCGCGGTGGAGGCCATGGCGAGATCCGACTGGAGTGCGGCGTCAAGGGCGCGAGTGTCGCGGCCGCCGCACGCGGTGACGGCAACAACTGACGCTAGCAGCGCAAACGTTAACGAAGAAGTAGCCATGGTGCACCTCGGAAAGAAGATCGTGCCGCTGACCACGCAGGCCAGCGTTACCCACTGACAGAGCACAAGCCGTGCCACCGCGAATCACCCGTATCGGGAGGACGTGGCAGAGGAAACGTGCCGGGGGTCACCGAGCATTGTCCTTTTGTCGGCACATGACCCGTCCCGTCCTGCGGACACCGACAGCCCCGAACGTGTCCACGGTTTCGGGGGTATCTTCCGTGCTGTACTGATTCGCCCACGCAATTTTGCCCTTCATGGAGTCTTGTTCAATGCTTCGTTCCCGATCGTTCCTGGCCGCAGCGGTGCTGATTGTCGCGCCCTCGCTTTTGCCGCTGCACGCGCAGGCGCCGGCAGCCTCGCTGCTCAGCGTTGGTGACATCGCGCCCGACTTCACACTGACGACCGTGACGCAGGCCGGACCCACCGCCAAGCCGTTCAAGCTCTCCGAGCATCGCGGGGAGACGGTGGTGTTGGCCTTTTTCCCGAAAGCCCGCACCAGCGGCTGCACCGCGCAGATGCACACGTACCGCGACAAGTACGAAAGCATGTTCCTCAACGGCAAGAACGTCACGCTGGTTGGTATCAGCACCGACAATGGCGCTGATCTCACGGCCTGGGCCAAGGATGATGGATTCCAGTTCGCGATGGGTGCGGACACCGACAAGAAAGTCGGCGCCCTCTACCATGCGGCCACCGAAACAGGCTATCACAAGCGCTACCTGTACGTCATTGGTCCCGACGGCAAGATCAGCTACGCGACCAGCTTTCGCGCGATGGCGCAGGACGCCTACGATGAACTCGACGTGGCGATCAAGAAAGTCGCGCGCTGACGCACACTGATGACAGATACACCGCACGCCCTGTTGACCGCACTGCATCGCGCGGCCATTCAGGGCGTGTCGCCGTTCCCGCGTGCACACGATCGTGCGCGCGATTGGCTTCAGACGCGTGGCACCGCATCGCCGGTGCACGTGTTTGCGCTCGGTAAGGCCGCCCCCGAGATGGCGACCGGAGCGCTCGGCGCGCTGCGGGAGGCCGGTACCCCGTTGGCCGGTGGCTTGGTGATCGCCGCGCACCGTCCGAATGATTACGTGGGCGGACCGTTGCCACTCAGAGTAGGCGATCATCCTTTGCCCGACATCGGCTCCTTAGCGGCCGCCGATGCCATCGCGAACGCGATCGCCGAGATCAATGTCGATGATGACGTGTTGGTGCTGCTGTCCGGAGGCGCCACATCGCTGTGCGCCGCACCGTGTGCCGAACTCGTCGCGCTCGTCGGTCATCCGGCGGAGGCGCAGACGCACCTCGCGACTGCCATGCAGCAGATGATGGAGCGCGGACTGGCAATTCATCAGATGAATGCGATTCGGCGTCGACTCCTGCGATGGGGCGGTGGCCGGCTCGCCACGGCCATCCATGCACGCGGCGCGCGCGCGACGCACGTCCTGGCTTTTTCCGACGTGATCGGCGACGATCCCGCGGTGATCGGCTCGGGGCCCTGTACAGCCGATCCACTGCTTTACTCCACGGTGCTCGGATTATGTGACGCATTCGGACTGCGCTCGGCGTTTCCCGCGCCGATTGCGCGGGCGCTCGGCCTCGAAGGCAGCGATCATGTTGCCGTAATTCCACCGTCGCCCACACATCCGGCGTTCGAGCGCGTCACCTACGAGGTGATTGCCTGCAACGCCGAAGCGCAACAGGCCGCAGTACGCGCCGCGCTGAATGCCGGGATCGAGCACGCGGAGATGGTGGACTTGCCGCTTGAAGGCGAAGCCGAATCGCTCGGCGGAGCGATTGCGCAAGCCGCGCTCTCCGTGGCCCGACGTCACGCTGGCGCGGCACTCATGGTGTTCGGCGGTGAGCCTACTGTGGTCAATATGCACGATGCGCGCCGTCTGTTCGGTGACGATGATGAAGAGCCACCAAACGACGCCTCGTCGACGGCCATCGCCGATGAGAATCCCCAGCGTGCATACGCGCGCTTGCTCACACCACCGCGGCCGGGTGATCCATCACGCGGTGAGGCGCCGCTCGGCGGGCGCATGCAAGCGCTCGCCCTGGCCGCCGCTCTGGTGCTCGACGGCGCCGTCGAGACACGTGACGACGCGCAGCGCATCACGATACTCGCCGCCGGCACCGATGGACGCGACGGCCCGACGGATGCGGCGGGCGCCATCGTGGATGCGAACTCCGCGCTGCTCATACGACGCGCCGGACGCGATCCGGCGCGCGATCTGCAGCGCCTGCGCAGCTACCGTGCGCTGGACGCGGCCAGCGCGCTACTGCGCACCGGACCGACCGGCACGAATGTCATGGATATCGTGCTGGTCTTCCTTCGTGCCGACACGCCGCGCGACCGGATCTCGCGTTCACCTTCCGACGACGAGTCGGCGTTCCTCTGGTGGCCGGGCCGAACTCCCGGTCGCGCTTGACGCCAGCGTTCTCCGTTGCGTCGCGGCGGGGAAATCGACACAGCATGCGCTGACCGACGCGTTCGCCCGTCCTCCAAAACACGACGGCACTGTCATGTTTGCAATACGACGCGAACGTCATGTTGTGTTCAGTGGGTCTGAAGGGCGATATTCGCCGCAGCCCTCTCCCCCGTTCACCCCGGCATGCCCACTCGTCCGCCCAAGCGTCCCCCCGCGCGCGACACCGTTCCCCGAGCGAGCGCTGAACGGCCCGCTGATGCACCCACGCGCGCCGACGAGCCCGACGCGACTTACCGCCGCAAACCCCGGCAGATCCGCGGCCAGCAGCGCGTTGACCTGCTGCTCGATGCGGCCGCTGAGGTGATCGCCGAGCACGGTCTCCATGCGGCCACCGCCGAAGCGATTGCGCTGCGAGCGCGCACGGCCAAAGGCTCGCTTTATCAATTCTTTCCGAATCGCGACGCCGTGGTGGCCGCGCTTGCCCTGCGATTCGCCGATGAACTCCGGAGAATCCACGAGAAGGCGTTTGCCACCGATCCGCGCGGAATGCCGCTTGATCGGCTCATCGATCGCATCGTACGACCGTTGGCTTCGTTTCACGACAGAAATCCGGCCTTTCGACGCGTGTTCATGACGGCGGATGCCCCCGTCGACTCGACCGGCGCGGCGCCCAATCGTATTCGAGCGCAGCTCTTCGACTCCATCGTCGATCGACTCGATTTGCTCTTCGCGGCTCGCAATCCGAAGCTGCCCGCCCGGGAGCGGCGGCGCGCCGCACTGGTCGCTGCATCGATTGGGCAGTCGTTGCTGGCGCGGCGCGACCGGGCCGCAAGCGCCGAAAAAAAACCGCTGCTTGACGACCTCCGCCGCGTGCTGTGGTGCTATCTCACGCCGCTGCTCGACCAGCCCGTTCCCGAGCCGGACGCGTTGCGAGCGCGTGTGGCGACGTCATCGAAGCAGTAGCGAGCTCCCGGATCGAAGCGGCAGACCTACCCCCAGCGTTTGCACTCGGCGAACTTTGATGATTGTCCTCGCGCCTGTCCGCGCGCCGCTTCGTCCCGAGCCCCACGCGCCATGTCCCGACGCCCCGTGTCCGTCGGTCTCATCCAGGAGACCGCCAGTGATGACCGTGCTGCCAACCTTGCGCGTACGATCACCCGCGTGCGTGAAGCTGCCGCGCGTGGTGCGCAGATCATTGCGATGCAGGAGCTGTTCAATGCACCGTACTTCTGCAAATCACTCAAGCTGGACCGCTTTGATCTCGCCGAGCCGATTGCCGGTGACACCGTGCACGCGCTGCAGGCCGTCGCGAAAGAACTCGCCGTCGTACTCGTGGTGCCCATCTATGAGCGCCAGGCGGCCGGCCTGTATCGCAACTCGGCGTGCGTGATTGACGCGGACGGCGCGCTGCTCGGCACGTATCGCAAGATGCATATCCCGCATGACCCACTCTTCGAAGAGAAATACTATTTCGCGCCGGGCGACGTGGGAGCTGACCTGCGCACCGATCGGCATCCGGGCATCAACGGCTTTCGCATGTGGCGTACGAAATACGCCGACATCGGCGTGCTCATTTGCTGGGATCAGTGGTTTCCCGAAGGCGCGCGCATCACGTCCCTGCTTGGCGCGGAGATTCTCTTCTATCCCACGGCGATCGGTTGGCATCCAGCCGAAAAATCCACGTTCGGCACCCCGCAGGTCGACGCGTGGCGCACCATGCAGCGCTCGCACGCGATCGCCAATGGCGTGTTCGTGGCATCGCCCAATCGCGTGGGCTTCGAGGCCGAAGCCGGCACGGACGGCATTGAGTTTTTTGGTCAATCGTTCATCGCCGACCCGTTTGGTCGATACCTCGCCGAGGCGGGTACAGATCCGGCAGTGCTCGTCGCGGAGTGCGATCTCAACCTGATCGAAGAGACGCGCCGCAACTGGCCGTTTCTTCGGGATCGTCGCATCGATGCGTACGGCCCGATCCTTCAGCGCTGGCTCGGGGAGTAGACGCACGCCATGACACCAATCGAGACGCTGCCCACTCCGGACGTCATCAATCCGCGTGGCGTGTGGCGAATGCCCGCTGAGTGGGAGCCACATGACGCCACGTGGATTGCGTGGCCGCATCATGAGCCCGACTGGCCCGGCAAGTTCGAGCCGATCCCCTGGGTGTACGCGGAAATCGTGCGGGCGATCTCGGGTAGTGAGCTCGTGGACATCGTGTGCCACGATGATGCCGTGCGCGAAGACGCCGCAGCGTGCCTCGACATGCACGCCGTGCCGCCCGACACGTATCGCCTGCACCGTGCGCCTACCGATCGCGTCTGGCTGCGCGATAGCGGGCCCACGGGCGTGCAGGATCCACTCGGGCTCGTCTCGCTGATGCGCTGGGACTTCAACGCCTGGGCCAAGTACGACAATTTCGAGCACGACCGTCGCATTCCGGACATCGTACACACGGTGAGCGGCTTGCCGCTGGTGCAGGCGACGCGCCCGGATACCGGCGCACCGCTCGTGCTTGAGGGCGGCGGGATTGAAACAGACGGACTCGGCACCCTGCTGGTGACGGAAGAGTGGCTGCTCTCTGATGTGCAGGTGCGCAATCCCGGACTCGGGCGAGCCGACTACGAGCGCGTCTTCGCCGATACCCTTGGCATCTCGCATACGATTTGGCTCGGTGAAGGGTGCGTGGGTGACGACACGCACGGCCACGTGGACGACATCGCGCGGTTTGTGGCGCCGGGACTCATCGTGCTCGCGCACGAAGAAGATCCCGCGGACGACAATCATCGCCGATCGCTCGACAACCTGCAGCGACTGCAGCACGCACGCGACGCACGCGGGGAGCCAGTGCGCGTGGTCACGCTCCCCTATCCGCGCGCCGTGGTCATGGATGGACAGCGATTGCCGGCGAGTTACGCAAACTTTTACATCGCGAACGGCGTAGTACTCGTACCGACGTTCAATGACCCGAACGATCGATTGGCGCTCAATATCCTCGCTGATCTGTTCCCGACACGACGCGTAGTGGGCATTCACGCTGTCGATCTCGTCTGGGGGCTCGGAACGTTGCATTGTCTCACGCAGCAACAGCCGTCTGCCCGCACGCCGTGACTCAGAAGATGCCCGACGAACCGAACAACTCGACCTCGACACCGAACGGTGCTGCCACGGCCATGCGCGCGCCCGGAAGCGTCGAGTTCGAGGAACGGCTCGGCGCATTCATCGGGCCGCGCTGGGAGCGATCGTATCGCCAGAAGCTGGCGGTGTTTGTCGACGATTCGTCGTTCGTTCCCACCTGGAACTGGTCGGCATTTTTTGCGATGCCGTTCTGGTTTCTCTATCGCAAGATGTACGTGTGGTTTGCGGCGTTTTACTTCATCCCCAATGCGCTGCTGGAATGGCTCGTGCCAGGCGCACGATCAATCGCACCCGAGGAGTTGGCCAAACCGGAGAATCAGCAGGCAGCATTGATGATTCTGGCCGTGCAACTTGCCGCGTGTCTTGCCGCCGGCGGCATCGGTAACTGGCTCCTGTTCAGACGCGCACGCACGGCGATTCGGGTGGTTGGGATGCAACCGATGTCCGCGGCCGAATCGTTGCAGTTGCTGCGCCGGGTAGGTGGCACGAGCGGCATGCTCACCTATGTGCTGGTCGGCGTGATTGTCGCGCTCGGGTTCGCGAGCGTGATGGGCACGATGGCGCCGCGCTGAGCCAACCCGATCCCGGTGCGCGGCGCACACGCCACGCACCGAGCCCCACCTGCTATCGCGATCCGCGCACGGTGAACAACTGCGACGTGCTGTCCACACTCGTGGCGCCCTGCAGTTTCACCGTGAGCCGATACTCGCCCGGCGGTACTTCGGGCCACGTAAACGTGATCGCGCGCCCCGGTAATCCGTCCGGACGCCCCGCGTCGCGAAAGCTGATCGCCACTGGTGTCATCGCACGGGACAGCCGCAGGGCGTTCCCGATGCGCTGCGTGAAACTCGAGCTCGTACGCGTGGCGCGAACCGTCACCTGCAGTGGAGCGGCTGGAGATACGGGCACATACGTTTCCCAGTACAAGCCAAATGAGCGCCCCGGCTCAATATCGTTGCTGCCCCACGCGCGAGCAGACACGCTCTCGAGCGTTGGCGTCGCACCGGCGTCACCACCGGCGAGCAGCAACATGTCGCTCACGGCCGCATTGCTGCCGAGCGGTTGCACCGCAGTACGCACGCGCGTCGCGCGCTTCGCACTCGGCGCAATCACTTCGAGCGAGACCAGGCGTGGCGTGCGCCCCAGTGTTGCAATCACCGCGCCGTTGGCTCCCGCGCTGTCCTTCGTCTGACGCGCAATTACGTGTCCTGAGTCGTCGGCCACGAAAAGGCCGACGTTGTACGGCGCCGGACCCATGCGCTGCTCACGCATCAAGCGCCACGCACCCGCGATCACGGTGGAGTCGCCGCGACGGAAACGTGCAATCTGGTGAGGCAGTGGCGCGAATCCGGTTGCGTAGCGCGTTGCATATCGCATGCGCGCGTCTTCACGAGCCGGATCCCAATCGGCGGCGGTGGCCGTTGAGGGCGACATCAAGGCCTTCTCGCTCGGTATGAAATCGTAGCTCGGCGTTGGCTCATGGCCGATTATGCTCGGCAGACGCGGATCGAGTGCGCCCGCCGTCTGCATGGACCACGCAGTCGGCCAACCGTAGCGCACCTGAATTGCCGGAATCGAGCCGTCGAAGCTCATGTCGTAAGGAATCCGACCCTGTCCGTGCACGAGAGAGATCAGGTGACGCGAGAAGAGCTCATTGCGCAGATCATTGGCGGGCAACAACCACAGTGGCTGTGACATTCGCAAGATGCGACCGTTGTCTGCAGCCCGCTGCGTGCACCCTTTCGAGCGATAGGCCTCGTGCATCGACGTGGGCAGCCACGGCGTCAGATCGGTCCACTCACAACGCGTGGATTCCGACATCGACGCCAACGCGCGATCAAAGGCGGACGATGCGTCAACATGTTGATCCATTACGTGCAACGCCAACCCGCGCAGCGCATCACACCACCACGCCGTCCCACCGCACTCCCTCGCCGCAGCGAGCGCCATGGGAAGCTTTTGCTGCTCAAGCGCGTATCGCACGCGCATGCCCGCCACCCAGTCGTCGGCCGGATCCGCACTCGCGGCCTGCGCAAGCGTTTCGAGCAGACGATCACGCTCGATGATCAGATCGGTGCGTTCCGCCGGGGGCGGCACGTCCCCATTGTTGTTCCAGTAGCAGAGGTTCCCGATCTGCACTTCGCACGAGGCGTTCGCACCACCGTTATAGAAGCGCAAGCCCGCTCGGCGGTTGCGTTCAAACGCATCCTGCGCGGTGCGAGCCGCCGATCCCTGGGCGCTCACCGCTCGACTCACGCCCGTGGCGCTACGAGTCTGATCGACCGTCAGCGAATCGAAGCGCGGCGGTGGGGGGGGCTGCTCGCCACCCGCTTGCGCGTGTAAAGGGTGGAGCGTGAACGCGCTCATGATAATTGCGCCGACAACGACGCAGCGAGCGGCAACACACGACACACGGCCTGAATGAGCGGCCGACAACAGAGCGAATCGCACGAAAGGCATCTCGATGGAGGTCACGAGTAGACGGGCCAGCCAGCGGGTGGCGGAATGGAATGCCGAGCCGGACCCGCAACGGGACCGACCCGGCGCCCATCCCTTGTGCCTAGTCTAACGCCGACCGGCTAGAAGGCGAGCTTCACACCTGCACTCAAGGCCCAGTTATGCGACAGGTTCCCGCGCGTTCCAATGCCAATCGCTTCCTGGGTGTCGAAGCGCCCGATGTAGTCCTTCGCCTGAACGCGCAGGGCGATTTTCCGGGACAACCCGACATCCACACCTACACCCGCCGAGTACATGAGGTTCGTGGACTGCGTCGAGAACACGCGGCTGCTCAAATTGTTCGTCATGCCGCCCACCCCGCCCTGCACGAACGGAGCGAGACCCGTGCCTCCGCGCGGCAGTCCACCCAGTTCGAGTCCCGCGTCATACACCCATAACTTGTTCGTACCCACGTTGAGGCCACCGAGGAACGGCACCCCGACCCGCACGTCACCTGAGGCGTAGCCCACGTTTCCCGTCAGCGACAACCCCGCCACCAGCGGGATGGAGAGCTGTGCGCCAATCATCGGCGTATTCGCCGTCGAGAGCGAGGTGCCAACGGGGCCGTCGTACCACTGTCCCGTGACGAGATAACCGGCGTACGGCGTGACAGAGCCTCCGAGGCCCAACGTCTGGGCGCCGCCCGAGATCAGCGGCAGTGAAAGCAGAAGCGCGGTGGTTGCCATACCCGCCGCCAGCCGCAGCTTGACGGACGCAAAATGGGAGTCTGCAGTGACGACGGGTAGGCTGACCACGGAAGCGCGAGCGTTGCGAACAAGAGCAGAGTTCATGTTCCCCTCCATGAGGAATCGGTTGGTCTTGTTCTAGTGCAGAGCGCGGGCCAAACTGACGCAGGCGTCGCTTGCATCGTGAAACTGATGATAGATCAACGGGTTACCGACACACGAGGCGGCTAAACGCAAAACCCGCTGTCCCCCCTGACGGACAGGTGAGACCGCGGATTCTGGGTCAGTGCATGGTCAACGGGGGCAGCCACGTGGCTGCTTACAATGCGCCTCGATGAGTCTCGGCGACCGGCTCAGCGCGCAGCTCGACAGGCACAATCGTCGATCGAACACGAAGATTGATCATCTCCACCAGCACGGAAAACGCCATCGCGAAATAGGTGTAGCCCTTCGAGATGTGCTGTCCGAAACCCTCGGCCACGAGATTCGTGCCGATCAGGACAAGGAATGCGAGGGCCAGAACCTTTACGGTGGGATGCTTCTCCACAAACGCGCTCACGGGTGTCACCGCCAGCAGCATCACCGCGAGCGCGATCACGTTCGCCGCCACCATGATCTCGATGTGCTCGGCCATGCCGACCGCGGTAATCACGGAATCGAGCGAGAACACGATGTCGATGACCATAATCTGCGAGACGACCGCACCCATGGACGCAGCTGCTCGCGCAACCTCACCCGCGGTGGCCTTCTCGGGCTCGAGCTTGTGATGAATTTCGAGGACGGCCTTGCCGATGAGAAAGAGGCCGCCGAACACCAGAATCAAATCACGGCCGCCCCAACCACGGCCGAACACCTCGAAGAGCGGCTCGGTGAGCCGTGCGATCCACGCGATGGAAAAGAGTAGACCGAGTCGGCTGACAAACGCCCCCATCAACCCCAGTCGGCGCGCCTTCGCCTGCTTGGACGCCTCTACACGCGAGGCGAGAATCGAAATGAAAATGATGTTGTCGATGCCGAGGACAATCTCGAGCGCGGTCAACGTCAACAACGAAATCCAGGCCGCTGGATCAGACAGCCATTCCATCACATGCTCCGTAGGTGACTTTGTTTGTCAGGCGTGAAGTTGCGAGTACTGCGGAGTCCGAGTCGCCGAAGCGGATAGCGAACGATTGCCAGCCGTCGGCAGCGATCACTGCCGACAGGTGCCCGCCGGATCGGGTTTCGGCTTGTCCACGACCGGCGCCTGCGGCTGGTTCGCCGTGAATGCGGCCAGCTCATGCAGGTACCGTGTGATTCGCGTGTACTTGGGATACTCGATGTACTGCGGCTCGTCAGTCACCTGATGGTAGTCTTCGTGAATGCTGGTAAAGAAGAACGCAATCGGGATGCCGTAACGCGCGTAATGATAGTGATCGCTACGGCAGTAGAACTGCTGCGGGTGTCCGTCGCCGTCGAACTCGTAGTCGAGCTTGAGCGGGCGCGGCTGCTGGTCGTTCACCTCACGCACCCATCGGTCGAACTGCGACGACAGCCGCTTCGGGCCGAGCACCGTGAGAAAATCGTCCCCGCCGCCTTTGACGTCGCGTGCGCTGCCTCGGCCGATCATGTCGATATTGATCTGCGCAACGATCTTGTTGCGGTCGACGGTGGGATGGTCCATGAACCACGCCGCACCCACGAGGCCCTTCTCTTCCGCGGTGTGCCACACGAGCAGCAGCGAACGCTTGGGCTTCGTACCGCTTGTGGCAAAGGCTTCGGCAATCTCGAGCAGCGCCATGGACCCAGACCCGTCATCGTCGGCGCCGTTGTTGATGGAGTCAAGCCGGGCCGGCCGGATCTTGCGGAGCGAATCCACGTTCACGCGAATCGCGGCCAGTTGATCCGGCGACGGTCCCCGTGCGTTGGCATCGCGCCCGATGGCCTCCCATCCGGCGCGCAGAAACGCACGCATGGAGTCATGATCAACGGCACGACGCGAAAAGCCGACGTGATCGCTGTGCGCGCCGAGCGCGACGTACTCGGCCTTGAGCGTCGGGTCGCTCCCTTCAATCACGGCCACGACATTGCGTGACCAGCTTGTATCAACGCGCTCACCGGCCGGTGCGCGGCGTGGCACCAGCGGCACGCGCTGATAGTAGCCGTTTTCACCGGCAGGCTTGACGCCAAGTCGCGTGAGTTCGCTCACGAGGTAGGAGAGCGCCTTTTCGTGGCCCACGCTGCCGGCATCGCGCCCCTGCATGGAATCGTCGGCGTAGATGAAGAGCCGTTGGCGCAAATCCGCTTCGGTGATGGCTGGGGAGTAGCTGCGGGTGGGGGCGGCCGGCGAGCGCGCGCCGTTGCCCTGCTGCGCGCAGGCCACCAGCGACAGACAGCAGAGCGCCAGCGGGGCCGACGCGAGCGTAAGGCGGCTGAACATTCGAGACGTGGGCACGACGGGACGGGGGCAAAAGGGTGACGGTGTTTGACGCCGAAGAATACCCTGACCAGCTGGAGCGGAGATAGCTTTGGGCATGTCTTCCGCGATGAATTCTTCGACAGGCCATACACCCCGTTCGGGCGGCTCGGATCCGTCCTCTCCGAAAGAGAGAAGTGGCCCTCGTCCGGCAGTGGTACTGCTCAGCGGAGGGCTCGACTCCACCACCGTGCTGTCGGTCGCCAAGCGCGACGGCTTCTCGCCGCACGCCATGACGTTTCGCTACGGCCAGCGCCACGCCTACGAAATTGAGGCGGCGCACCGCGTGGCAGCGGCGCAGGGCGTGACGGCACACGTCGTCGTAGATATCGATTTGCGACAGTGGGGCGGTTCGGCGCTCACCGGCGATGTCGCGGTGCCCAAGGATCGCGATGTTGCGTCGGCGCACGATATCCCAGTCACCTATGTGCCGGCCCGCAACACGATCTTTCTGTCGTTCGCGCTCGCGTGGGCGGAAACATTGGGTGCCACCGACATTTTTGTCGGTGTGAATGCGCTCGATTATTCCGGCTATCCCGATTGCCGGCCGGACTACCTGCGCGCCTTCGAGACGATGGCGAATCTGGCCACACGCGCCGGCGTGGAAGGCACGCACCGTCTCGCCATTCACGCACCGCTGCTGCATCTCACCAAGGCCGGCATCATTGCGCTTGGGCATTCGCTCGGCGTGGACTATTCCATTACCACAAGTTGCTACGATCCCTCGGCCGACGGCTCTGCGTGCGGACACTGTGACGCCTGCTTGCTGCGTCTCAAAGGTTTTGCCGAAGCGGGTGCACAGGATCCGATCGCCTACGTGGAGCCGCGCGACTCATGACGTACACGGTGAAGGAGATTTTCTACACTTTACAAGGTGAGGGTGTGAACGCCGGCCGACCGGCCGTGTTCTGCCGTTTTTCCGGATGCAATCTGTGGACGGGACGTGAGGCCGACCGTGCCGACGCAGTGTGCCAGTTCTGCGACACGGATTTTGTCGGCGTGGGGCCGGACGGCGGGAAATTTGCCACGGCGGGCGCGTTGGCCGCTGCGGTGAAGTTGCGCTGGCCGGACGAAGCGGCGGCCGGCGCCCGACCGTTCGTGGTGTGCACGGGCGGCGAACCGTTGCTGCAGCTTGACCGCGCGGCGATCAGTGCGCTGCACGACGAAGGGTTTGAGATCGCCGTGGAGAGTAACGGTACGATCGCCGCCCCGGAGGGGATTGATTGGTTGTGCGTCAGTCCGAAAGTAAATGCGACGCTGGTACAAACGGCAGGCGACGAACTTAAGCTGGTGTTTCCGCAGGATGGACCGGCTGGTGATCCGGCGCGATTCGCCTCGTTCAACTTCGCGAACTTCTTGCTGCAGCCAATGGACGGACCTCGGCGAGCGGAAAATACGGCCGCGGCTATCGCGTATTGTCTGGCAAATCCGCGTTGGCGTTTGTCAGTGCAAACGCACAAGGACATCGGCGTTCGCTGACGCGGTACGAACTACCAGATCCGCGTGACCCCATAGGGTACGAGCAGCGGATCGTTGCTCACCAACGGAAGCCCGAGGCGCAGTGACTGGGCAACGAGCATGCGATCAAACGGGTCGCGGTGGTGTCGCGGGAGCAGGCCGGCCATGTGCGCGTCTCGCCCGACGATTGGAAGCTCCGTGAATCCTTGGGCCAGCAGCAAGTCAGGAAGCTCGGCGAGCAGCAGCTCGCCACCCGGCAGCTTGCCGAGCTGCGTCTTGATGGCGATCTCCCAGGTGGAGACGGCGCTTACGTGCACGGCTCGCGCGCTCTCGATGGACGCACGTGCGTGCCCGGAGAGCTGTGCGTCGCCGGCCAGCCACCACAGGAGCGCGTGCGTATCGAGTAGCAGCACTTCAGCCGCCGTCCCAAGCATCGAGCTCGGTGCTGGTCAGGGGCGACAAAAAATCGGCCGGAACCACCAGCGATTCGCGCAGCGCCCCGAACTCGCGCTGCGAACCACGTTGATCGATCGGGATCAGGCGCGCCACGGGCGTGTTGCCGCGAGCGATGACGTACTCTGCGCCCGTCGCGACCTCGCGCAGAAGGCGTGACAGATGTGTTTTAGCGTAGTGCACCGTCACTTCCTCGGCGTCGACGGAAGGCGAATGGTCGGACTCATCGGGCGGCACGGTCATAGCTGGCTCCATGTAAGACTTAGTCAACAAACTAAGTCAAGGGAAGAATGCCGTCAAGGTTGCCGATTCCTCCTCAGCATCTCCACTTACCGCGTCGACCGCCGTAGCGCCCGCCCCGTTCCCACCGCTGACCGCTCGCCGTTTCGCAGCGCCACCGCGCCGTTCACCAGCACCAGCCGCATGCCGTCGGGGTACTGAAACGGCGCCTCGAACGTTGCCGTGTCGGCAATTCTGGCAGCGTCGAACACCGTGATGTCGGCCCACAGTCCAACCGCGATCCGGCCTCGATCGGTCAGTCGGACGCGCGAGGCCGGCAGCGCGCTCATCTTGTGAATCGCCGCCGCCATCGTGAGCGCGCTGCGCTCACGCACGTATCGTCCGAGTACGCGCGCGAAACTGCCAATGCCACGCGGATGCGGACTGCCTCGGCGCGTCGGACCGTCAATCGCAAAGCCGCCGCCGTCCGTGCACACCATGCCGAGTGGATGCGCCAGAATGCGTTCAAGGTTCTCCTCGCTCATCGCAAAGCCGACCATGCTCACGTTGCCGTCGCTACGGCGTAGCAACTGCACGGTGCGCTCGTACGGATCAGTGTTGCTACGATTCGCGTACGCGCCGAGCCGAGCGCCCTCCGCATCGCGGTCCACAACCGCACCCACGGACGTGATCTGTACATTGTCCCAGCCGCCGAGCAGCGCGATCTTGGCCAGTGTTTCCGTGCGGATCCTGGGGCCATCCGTCGCATCATCGAGTCGACGGAAAAATGCCGCGGTGCCACCGTCGCGACTCCAAACCGGGAAGAGATTGGTGAGCCCCGTTGCGTACGCGAGATATGGGTAGCGATCAAACGCAACATCAAGGCCGCCGGCCTGCTCGGCTTCGATGCGCGCGAACACCATATCGAGCGACTTCCAGTTACGTGGTCCCTGCGTTTTGAGATGTGAGATCTGCAGGCCGCATCCGGCGCCCTTGGCGACGGCGATCGATTCATCAATCGCCTCGAGCAACCGATCATCCTCATTGCGCATGTGTGTGGCGTACACGAGACCGCGCGCCGCAAGCGGCTTGCACAGCGCAATGAGTTCTTCCCGCGACGCGAAAGCGCCTGGTGTGTACTCAAGTCCCGACGATGCACCGCACGCCCCATCGGCCAGTGCGCGTTCCACGAACGTGCGCATGCTGTCGAGTTCCGAGGCCGTCGCCGGACGGTCGTCGTTGCCGACCACAGCGCCGCGCACGCTGCCCAAGCCGACGTTGCTGGCCACGTTGCACGCCGGCTGCAATCGGTCAATGCTATCGAAATACGCGGCAAACGGACGCGCCGGGGAGCCCAGCGCGCGCGAACTCCCGTCGGCTCCACCAACGATTGTGGTGATGCCCTGACGAATCACCGACTCGGCGCGCGGATCTTCAAACAGCGCGCTATCGGCGTGTGAATGCAAATCCACAAAACCGGGCGCAACCACCAGTCCACGCGTGTCGATTTCTTCGCGGCCACGGCCCGTGATCGAGGGTGCCAGCTCCGCAATGCGGCCGTTCGTGATGCCAACATCGAGCTCGCGACCCGGGGTGCCGGTGCCATCGAACACCGTACCGCCGCGCAGAATGAGGTCGTGGTCGGCGGAGGCGCCGAGCAGTCGTTGAGCGGCCAACAGCGAGAGTGCCGTAGCCGAACTGGTCGCGAGAAACGATCGACGGGAAGTCATGATATTGAGGAGGAAGCGACGGTGTGCCGGTCGGCCTGTTACGCCATTTCCCCACGGACCTGCTGCATGATCGACTGGAGCGAGTTGCCGCGCGCGATCTCGCTCACACGCTCCTGCACCCGTGGATACATGGTCGTGGCGTCCTGCTTGAGTTTTGAGAATAGCGCTTTGAAGTCGGTGGACGACATGTTGCGCCCTTGCGCGTAGTACTGCTGCGCTGCGTGTCCCAGTGCATATGTGGCCGCGAAGGTGACGGCACCGCCGGCGGCCGTGCCGGCCACGCCACCGAACAATCCACCGAGCAAACCGCCGGCCAATCCGCCGAAGGTTTTGCGCACCACGGATTCCATGACCTGCGCCGCGATGCCAACACCGAGCGTGGCCATCAGCTCCCGCACGTGCGGCCCGTCGGTCGCTCCGCTGCGTTGCCCGATCATGTGCACGAGTCGCATCTGCAGCGGAATGATGCCGAGGTTCGCGAGCCGATCGGGAAGCAGTTCGAGCGCGGCCGAGAGCAGTGCCTGATTCAGAATGAACTCGTCCCTCGAGCCCGCGTCGCTCGGCGGCGCGTTCGTTGCACCAGCGCTTGACGCAAACGACGCACCGGACGCAGTTCCGCTGCCGGCCGACAGCCAGCCATCGATTGCCTTGGCGGTAGTCGTCGACTGAGCGTCGATCTGCGCGGCATCGACGTCGAGCGACTTGGCCAGGCTCTGGAGGAACAGCGTCTCGCGCGTATTGGCGTAGCCGTCGGCGTGGCACACGGCGACCGCTACTTGATATGCCGCGAGGCGCGCTTCGATCGTTGTCAGCCGTCGCGCGACTTTCGCGGCTTCGATCGGGGCGCTGGCGCCGTCTGCGAGCACGACTTCGTCGAGCGGCACGCCGAGTCGGGCGGCGGCATCGGCGATCTGCGCCTGCTCCTGAGCGTCACGCACGCCGTCGGCCATGGCGGCGATTGCAGCAATGATGACAATCGCCTGCGCGGATTCTTCAGTCATGCGAGCAATGGGTAGGAGTGAGGCGCTGACGCACTGACACTTTCGAACGATGCGCGAAGTGGATGCGTCGGGCAAGCGCATCGTGCGGCGCGGCTCTCGAATGAAGAAGTCAAAAGACAAATCACCGGAGGACAGCGTCTGCTGTCCCCCGGCTGAGTGGTGTGACGCGCTCCAGCACCTCGCCAGCTTACCGCACGGCCGGCACCATCACGGCGCGATCGGTGGGCGCCACCTTGACCACGCGGAGCACGGTCGAACTGGTCTGACCACCGGCCTCGAGCACGATACGATAGTCACCGGTATCGGCCGGCCGCGCTGCGCCGAATCCGCCAAAGCCGCCACCGCCACCACCACTACCACCACCGGTTGCTTGTGGCGCGGCCGCCGCCGCAGCCAAACGACGCTGCACCGCCGCCGGGCTCGCCGAGGAATCAGCCGCGCCGCGTGCTTCTGCCGGACGCGGATTGTAGCCCGCGGGGAATCCCTCCAGCTGCACACCTCCGGCACCTTGCGCGCCTCGCCCGCCACCACCACCGAACCCCCCTGCTCCGCCGCCAGCGTCGAGATTCCACTCCACACGATGCAGCCCCGCCGTGTTGCCGCCGGCCAGTCGCGCGAGCGTATCACCACCGGCGCTGAGCACGAACACGCGCGCTGCTCCGGTGACCGGCGCAGAGAGGCGATACGTGATCACGGCGCCCGACGGTCCGCCTTCGGTGCGCCACGGACTCTGCGCCCGCACTTCCGACGGTGCAGGCAGCTGGCCGTACTGAAATGCCGGCGCCGGTTCGAACACATGCACGGGCTTCGCAGCCACCGGCGCCGTCATCTGCTGCAGTGGCGCGACATCAAGGATCTGCACGCCGCGGCCGTGCGTGCCGGCGATGAGCTCGCGGTCGCGCGGATGCACCTGCAAGTCGTACACCGGCACCACCGGCAGATTGCCGTTGAGTGCAAACCATGACCTGCCGGCATCGAGTGATGCGGACACGCCGAGTTCCGTACCGATGTACAGCAACTCCTTGTTCACGGGATCTTCGCGCACCACGTACACCGTGTTGGGCCGGTCACGGGGAATGCCCGCGGCCAACGAAGCAAATGACTTTCCGTAGTCGCGTGAGACGAACAAATACGGCGTGAAGTCATTCTCGCGATGATTGTCGAATGACACGTACAGCGTGGCCGTGTCGTAGCGCGAGCCTTCCACGCGGCTCACATACGTGTTGCGCGGAACGCCGGCAAATCGGCCCGACAAATCCTCCCACGTACCGCCATCATTCCGGGTGAGCCACACTTTGCCGTCGCTCGTGCCCACATACAACATCCCGGGCTTGATCGGCGACTCGCCGATCGTGACAATCGTCGCGTTCTCTTCGGCACCCGTGGCATCGCGCGTGATGCCCCCGGTAGCGTCAGACGCGGGATTGCCAAGGGCGTCAAAGCCGGTCGTGATGCGCAGCACGTCTTCGTCGGCGGTGGAAAGATCAGGGGAGATCGCGTACAAATCGAGCCCACTCTTCACCGACTTGAACAGCTTTTCAGCGCCTGCGTAGAACACATTGGCGTCGTGCCGCGAGAGGATGAACGGTGTGTTCCAATTCCACCGCGTCGCAACCTGCGGATCACTCAACTCATCTTTCATGCGGGCGCGAACTGCGGTGAGTCGCCCCTGCTCTTCGGCCGTGAGCTTGCGTCCGGCCGCCGCAGACTGAATGGCCGCGATCTGCGGCGCATAGTTGGCGCGCGACAGCGTGCGCGGCCGCAGCCGCGAAAGTTCGCCCGTGCCGAGGTCGCGGCGCATCAGATTGCCACCCTGCGACTCGAAATAGACGATGTCGGGATTGAACGGATTCTGCGCCGACTGCAATCCATCGGCGGCAAACAATGCGAACCAGTCGGTCATCTGCAGCGAACCGCCGCGCCGCCGCGTGATGGCGCACGACGTGCCGTTGTCCTGCATGCCACCGCACACACGATAGGGCACCTGATAGTCGTAACTGATGCCGTAGAACTGCGACATCACCATTTTGTTGAGGGCGTCGTACGTGCCACCCCGATCAACGGTTTGAAACAGTCCGGCGTCCCCACCAACGAGAAAGTGCTCGGGATCGTCGGGGTTGATCCACATCGCGTGGTAGTCTTCGTGAATGCCAAGCATGCTCGCGCGCCACGAATGCCCACCGTCATCGGAGGCGTGGAACGCGACGGCCAAACGATACACGCGATCGGGATTTTTCGGATCGACGGCGATCTCGGAGAAGTAGAACGGACGCCGATTCTCGGTGCTCATCCACGTCCACGTTGTCCCCGCATCGGCAGATCGATACAAACCACTCAGCAACAGCTGCGGCGTCTTCGTGCCACGCACTGAGTCCGCTTCGACCATCGCGTACACCACGTCGGGATTGCTGCGCGCAATCGCGAGCGTGATGCGCCCTTTCATGGTCCCGGGGAATCCGCCGCCGCGAACTTCGTTCCACGACGTGCCGCCGTCGGTACTCTTCCACAGCGCCGAGCCAGGCCCGCCACTATTGAAAGAGCTCGGCTTGCGAATGCGCTCCCAACTGGCGGCGTACAACACATTCGGATCGCGCGGATCCATCGCCACGTCCACAAAGCCGGCGCGATCGCTGATGAACTTGGACAGCGCCCACGTTTTGCCACCGTCCACCGTCTTGTACAACCCACGTTCGGCGTTCGTGCCCCACAGCGCGCCGAGCGCCGCGACATACACGATGTCGGGATTCGTGGGATGAATGACGATGCGTCCGATGTGCTGCGTTCTCTCAAGGCCCATCGACTGCCACGTAAGTCCACCGTCGGAGCTTTTGTAAACGCCAAATCCAGGCGCGACCGAGTTGCGCGAATCTTCTTCGCCGGTGCCCGCCCACACGATGTCGGGATTGCTTGGCGCAATCGCGATATCGCCCATCGAGGCGATTGGTCCGTCGTCCCACACGGGGAAGAACGTCGTGCCCGCGTTCACCGTCTTCCAGATGCCTCCGGTCGCGCCGGCCACGTAAAAGATTTTGTGATTCTTCGGATTGACGGCCAGCGCCGTGATGCGGCCCACCATGTTCACGGGGCCAAGGGAGCGCCAGCGCATGGCGGCGCGCGTGGTGGAGTCGGCGATCAGTTGTGCGTCCGCCGACGCTGCGGTAGGACCGACGAGCAGCGCCGCGAGGGCAGCGGCGCGGAGGGAACGAGAGAGCACGGCGAGTGGGGTTGAGGGTTCGCGGCCAAGCATACTGCGAGTACGCAGTCGGCGCGAATCCGTTCGTCACGGGGGATTGATCTCCCCCGCCGACCGCTGCCGACCGCGGTCATTCGCTCGGGCGCTACGACTCGCGGTAGACCTCAGCAACGCATAGCGTGGAGTGAGGCGCGAGCTAACGACCGATCCCGTTCACTTCAGCGCGCAAAATGTCACGAAACTGCGCCGTAGGAATCGCGCCGAGCACGCGCCGCTCGCGTTGCAGGAAGAATGTCGGGGTGCCGTACACGCGCAGCGCAAGCGCCGCGGCCTTGTGCTCCCGCACGCGTGCCCGCATGCGTTCGCTGCGCACGCAGTCGTTGAACTGTACGGTGTCGGCGCCAATGGAACGGGCAATCTCAAGCAGCACGGGCGCGGGTTTGCCAACGCGTCCCCACTGCTTTTGCCTAGCCAACAGCGAATCGTGCATCGCGAAGTAGCGCCCCTGTTCGGCCGCGCACTCCGCAGCCTCCGCCGCGAAGGCGGAGTGGCGGAACGCACCGCCAACGAAGGGGACGGACCGCCAGCGCACCTGCCCCGTATTGATGAACTCGCGCTGCACCATGCCGAACGATTGGGCCGTGAAACTCGCACACTGGCTACAGCCGAAATCGAGAAACTCAATCACCTCAACCGGCGCATTCGTGGAACCGACCGTATGACCGAGCCTATTCAGATCCTGCGCGGCGACGCGGTCGGCCTGCAACGTGAAAAAACAGAGCGTCGCGCCGAATGTCGTCGTAACACGAGTGCGCCAACTGGTTCTGGGGGATCGGTGCATTAATCCGGTTGCCGGGGTAAAGATACGTTCGTCAAATTTAGTGGCCTGTAAGGTTGTCATCCATTTCACGCCACCAACCGCTCTTACCCCTCGTGCATGTCAATCGTCCCGTTCTCCGACTCCGCTGACTCCCCCTGGCTCGACGTGCTGGCCGAAGACGGCCTGGTGGTCCTGTTCAAACACAGCCCGTCTTGCGGTCTCTCGGCGATCGCCATGGAGGAAGTCAAAGCGTTCGCCGCCGACAACCCGGATGTGCCAGTGCGCATGGTCGATGTGCTGAGTCAGCGGTCGCTTTCCAATGCGATCGAGTCATCGTTGCGCATTCGCCACGAGTCTCCGCAGACAATTGTGTTCCGTGACGGAGCACCGGTGTGGCATGGATCACACCGCAGGGTCACAAAGGTGCTTCTCGAGGCGGCGACTGCGTAATCGGGCTCGCGCTCGCCCGCTCCGCACTATACCTTTCGGGATAGTTTCGAATAGCCGCAGGGTATCGTCTCCTCCGTACCTGCGCGCCGTTCGATCACCGTTTCCGAAACCCTGCTTCCCGATTATCCGACGTGGCTCTACTGGCACGCCCGCGAAAAATCGTTGCCTCCGTGGTTCTTGCGACCGCCGTTCTCGGACCGGTCAACCGCGTGCAGGCCCAAGCGTCCTCATCGGGAACCACTCGCGCGGCCGCTGCCGAGACGATGGCCGACGCGATGCCACGTGTAGCCGTCGACGGCGTGCGACTGAGAGCCTTTTCGGCGCTGGCCGCCTCGGTCTCCGCGCTCCGCGACTCCGTAGTCGCCCGGGCACAGGGCGCGTTGGGCATCAAGTATCTGCTGGGCGGCAATGATCCGTCACGCGGCTTCGACTGCAGCGCGCTGATCAAGTACGTGCTCTCGGCCATCGACATCTCGCTCCCGCGTACCGCGCAGGAGCAAGCGCGAATGGGGCGGGCCATTCCCAAGGATCGCTCGCAGCTGAAGCCGGGCGACCTGCTCACGTTCGGCACTGGCGCTCGCATCACCCACATCGGCATGTATGTGGGCGAGGGTCGGTTTGTGCACGCCAGTACGTCCAAGCGGCAGGTCATCGAGAGTTCGCTTGATCAGTCGCGATCTTCACTGGTGAAGCAGTGGAAAGGCGTCCGCCGGCTTGTTGACGGCGACCGAGTGGCATCACGCTATGACAGCGTCTTCGCCTATCTGGATTCCGTGCGCGATTCCGTTTCCGATCGCCGCCCCTGATCGGTCCGGCGGCACCCGTGGCAGAGCTCTCCGCCGACTTCGCGCTAGCGAGCGCTCGTCGGCTCCCGAATGTGGCCGAGGGACACCCCTGCGGCCGACTGCACGGGCACACGTTCGGCGTCCGCTTGACCGTGCGCGGCCCGATCGATCCGGTCAGCGGTTGGGTCCTCGATTTTGCGGAGCTCGCCACCGCGTGGTCTCCGATCGCCGATGCGCTCGACCATCGCCTTCTGAACGACGTACCCGGACTCGAGAATCCCACGAGCGAGCGGCTGGCCGTCTGGATCTGGCACGAACTTCGCGAGCAGGTGCCTTTACTCGCCGCCGTGGAGATTTCTGAGACCGGCGGTTTTCGCGTGGTCTACCGCGGCGACTAGCCGCGTCGCGGGTTGCGGACATATCGTCAGGAGCACCGTGAGATGCCGCTCAGTTGTTGGTGCTGTTCCAATCCCGTCCGCCCGCCTACGGAGGAATGCATGTCCTGCCGCACCCCGTCTTCCCCGCGTCGAACCACCGCGTGGCTCTTTGGACTCATGTTGCTGTCCGGCACGTCGCTGCCGGCGCAATCCGGTCCATCGGCTCGGCCCGCTCCGGGCGCTGATCGCCTGACGATTGCCGACTACATGAACTGGCAGGACGTAAGCAATCCGTCGCTCTCGCCCGACGGCCGCCAGATTCTCTACACCAGAACGTGGATCGACGCGATCAACGACAAGCGCGAGTCGGCGCTGTGGCTCATGAACGCCGACGGATCGCGCAGCCGGTTTCTGAGCAAGGGCTCCAATGCACAGTGGTCGCCCGACGGCACGCGCATCGCGTATCTCGCGCCGGGCGAGCCTGGCGGCTCGCAGATCTTTGTTCGCTGGATGGATGCCGAGGGCGCGTCGTCTCAGATCACGCGAGTGGTCGAGTCGCCGAGTGACATCAACTGGTCGCCGGACGGCGGTCATCTGTCGTTCCAGATGCAGGTGCCCCAGCGCGAGAACTGGAATCTGTCGATGCCGCCCGCACCGAAAGGCGCGAAGTGGACCGAACCCCCGCGTGTCGTCACGACGGTGCGCTATCGTGCGGATCGTCAGGGGTTTCTTCCCGATGGTGTGACGCATCTGTTCGTCGTGTCGGCCGATGGCGGGACTCCGCGCCAGATCACCACCGGCGAATGGAACCACACCGGTGGTACGTGGACATCCGACGGGCTGGCGTTGCTGTTCAGCGCAAACCGCGACCCGAACTGGGAGTACGCGTGGCGCGAATCGGACATCTATCGCGTGAATGTGGCGAGCGGTGCGGTCAATCAGCTCACCACGCGTCGCGGCCCCGACGGAAATCCGACGCCGTCGCCGGACGGACGATTGATCGCCTATACGGGGTATGACTCCACTGATGCCACGTGGAAGGACGCGGCGCTCTACCTCATGAACGTGGACGGCAGTGGATCACGTGTGCTCACCGCGGACCTCGATCGCTCACCCGCTGATTTGACATGGGCGCCGGACAACCGCGGGGTGTACTTCACGCTGCAGAGTGACGGCGCGAGTAACCTGCACTATGTCTCGGTCACCGGACAGCACCGCGTGGTGACCAAGGGTGCGCACATGCTGAACGTATCCGACATGAGCACGCTCGGCTTGGTGGTGGGCACACGCTCCACGAGCAGCAAGCCAACCGACATCGTCACGTTTGACGTGCGCACTCCGGACAAGATCAACACGCTGACCGACATCAACGGCGACCTGCTCGCCGGTAAAGACCTCGCAACCACCGAAGAGATCTGGTACACGTCGGTCGATGGATTCAAGATTCAGGGGTGGATTGTCAAGCCACCGGATTTCGACGCCTCGAAGAAGTATCCGTTGCTGCTCGAGATTCACGGGGGGCCGCATAGCATGTACAATGTGGGCTTCAGCTTTGCGCGTCAGGATCATGCGTCGCACGGATTTGTCACGCTCTACACCAATCCGCGTGGCTCCACGGGCTACGGATCGGCATTCGGCAACGCCATCAAGAATGCGTATCCCGGCAAGGACTACGACGACCTCATGGCCGGTGTCGACACGGTAATCGGACGCGGCTACATCGACAGTAATCGTCTGTACGTGTACGGATGCTCGGGCGGCGGTGTGCTCACCAGCTGGATCGTGGGACACACGAACCGCTTTGCCGCGGCCAGCGCGAACTGCCCGGTGACAAATTGGCTGAGTTTTGTGGGTACCACGGACGGACCCAGCTGGTACCGCAACTTCGAGAAGTTTCCGTGGGACGATCCGTCGGAGCATCTGCGCCGCTCTCCGCTCATGTATGTCGGCAACGTGCGCACACCGACAATGCTCATGACCGGTGTGAACGACTTGCGCACACCGATGGCGCAGACGGAGGAGTACTACGAGGCGCTCAAGGTGCTGAAGGTGCCCACGGCCATGGTGCGGTTCAACAACGAATGGCACGGGACCAGCTCCACGCCGTCCAACTTCCTGCGTACACAGGCGTTCCTGCGCAGCTGGTTTGATCGCTGGACTGCGCCGCCGGGCAAACCGGGCGGCGGTCCGATCTCGCAGGAGTGACGCGGCACACCATGAACGAGAACTTGCCAGCCGGACGATTGTCCGGCTGGTTTGTGCGTGCCGCCGGTGCCGTGTTGGCGCTGGGTACCATGGAGATGGCGCTCACGCTCGGCCTCGCGTTGGCCACCGGCGCTGGCGAGACCGCCCTTCGGCTCGGCGCGCTCGTTCTCGGCGCGCTGCTGGCGCCCACTCGCGCCGCGCGTTGGCTGTGGCTGGTCACCGGCATCACCGCTGTTCTGCTGCTGCTCGTGCTGTTTACCCCACTGGTCGAGCGTCCCGTGCGCAGCCTGTTGCGCGCCGACGCGCCGGGCGCGCGTGCCGACGCCATCGTGGTGTATTCCGGTGCAATGACTGATGGGGGGCACATCGGCGAGATGGCACTCTCCCGACTCGTCAGCGCACTCGACGATGCACAGCGACTCGGGATTCGGGATGTGGTCGTGTCCGAGCAGGTGCGCGACGTGCGCGGCCGCCTGATCAGCACGGTGGCCGACCAGCAACGCATTGCGAGTCTGCTCGGCGGCGCCGTCGAAGTGCACGTGGTGCGCGACGTCCGCAACACGCATGACGAAAGTCTCGCGTTTGCCGCGCTGGCCCGCACGCAGCAATGGTCTCGCCTGCAGGCCGTCACCGATCCGCTGCACGCGCGGCGCGCCTGTGCAACACTTGAAGCGACCGGCGTTTCGGTCATGTGCGCACCCTCCACACCACGCCACGTGTCCTTCAGTCAGCTCGACACGCCAGGCGCACGCATTACTGCGACACGCGCGGCGCTGCACGAAGCGGTTGGATACACAGTGTATCGCCTGCGAGGCTGGCTGTGATCGCCTGGTTCAGGCGGAGTGGCGTCACGGTCTGCCTCGCGGTTGGCGCCTGCACGGGCGACTCGACTCCCAACGTGAACGCCGAGGTCCCGCGGGCCGCGTCCTTTCGTGATGCACCCACCGAGGCAGCGTCGAAGCCCGCCAACCGCGATGCTGAGCGTGCGCCCGGCGCGTCGACACGTGTTCGGTGCGTTGTCGCGGCGGTGAGCGACGGTGACTCGTTCCGATGCCGCGATATTCAGCGTGTGCGTCTGCTGCTGCTCGACGCACCCGAAATGGACCAAGGGGCCTTTGGCGTGCGCTCGCGTGATGCGCTCCGCGCGAGGATGCCTCGCGGCGACACGGTGTGGCTCGAGTTTGATGTGCAACGCGAGGATCGCTACGGACGGCGAGGCCTTTGGGAAGACGGCGCCTACACGTGCGAGCCGCTCTCGCATTAAACAAGGGAAGTGCTGACGTTATCGTCGCAACGCGGTTCGCACGCCGAACTCGGTCAGCGGCTCACCGCCCTTTGCAACAAGCGCCTCCGCAATCTGCTCCACGCGCTGCCACGCTTGCAGCGACAAGCCGCGCGACTGATTCGATACCGTCTTCACGCGTGAAAATCCAGGCAGACGCTCCCGTGAGCGCTCATTGACGAGGTAGGTCATACTGTGCTCCACGGCGCGCAAGCTGACCATCGTGGCGCCCCATGGCATCTCGTCGTAGCGAAGGAATACGTGCCATTGGCGGACGGTTTGCTCACCTTCCGTTTCGCCGCCGAGATCCACGCGGACCCATCGCTCCGTGGAGTGCTGCACGGAGGAGAGCAATCCGGCCTCGAAAATCGTGCGCCGGAGCACCCGCACTGCGTCCGACTCGACCAACGGCATCAGCAGGATTATCGATTCGGTCGGCGGAAGCTGGTGCGTGGCCGGCGCCGTCCCGACCGGAATGCTGTGTCGGCACGCGGTCACCAGCATGCCTGAGAGCATCAACACATGCAGCCGTCGCGTGCGGGAGCTTGTGTGCATCTCCGTCTTCTCCCCGGGACGTACCCGGTGCTGACGTTGACGATCGCGGCGGCGGGCTGTTTCCCGTCTCGCGAGCCCGAGACTTTGGAGTGGTGACGGCTGACACTTCCATCACGCAAGCGAGAGCGATACGTTCGCGGGGTTGCCGCGGCGTCCTGCCACGACCGCGATGCGGACACACACTCCCGTCTCCCAACTCTATGGTTCACCACAAAATGTCTTTCCGCCAGCCCTCTCGACGGTTGGCTCTCCGGATCACGGGTCTCGCCCTCGCGCTGCTCTCATCAGGCGCGTGTCAGGACAAGAAGGCGATCGCGGAGGCCGAGCGTCTCGCGATCGAGCTCGCGGCCGCCACGGCCGAGCGCGATTCACTGGCGCAGCTGGTGGGAACGGCGGGTGCGGACAAGGATCGCGCGATCGCTGAGGTCGTTGATGCCAGCCGATTCGCCGACCAGATCGATGCCGAGCTGCGTCAGGTGCGTGGATTGACGTCCAAGGTACAGCCGCAGGCCGGCGATGAAAGCGGACAGGCTCAGGCCAGCGCTGCCCGCGCGGACATCCTTGAGCGGCTGAAACAGCTGCGTCAGCGGCTGAGCGCGCGGCAGTCGGACTTGCAGCGTACGCGGGATTCACTGATCGCCCTGCGGGGCGAATCGTCAGCAGCGGCAGAACTGCTCGACGATTTGCAGGCACGTCTGGCCATGCGCGACCGCGAAATTGTCGCGTTTGAAACGGAGGTGCGTCAGTTGCGCGAAGCCAATGTCCAGCTCGTATATGAAAAAGCTGCGCTCACGGATACGGTGCGCCAGGTGGAAACGAGCGCGAATCGGGTGTTCTACGTCGTCGGCACCAAGCAGGACCTGCTGGATCGCAAGATTGTCACGCAGGAAGGGGGCTCGCGTGCGTTGCTCGTGGTACGCCTTGGGCGCACGTTGGTCCCGGCGCGTGAACTCGACAACGCTCTCTTCACCAGTGCCGACAAGCGGGAAACGCTCACGATTCCGCTGCCGCGGAGCGATAAGGAATACCGCATTGTGTCACGTCATAGCGCGCAGTTCATCGAGGCCGATCGCAAGGGCGACGATGGCAGTTTTCGGGGCGCGAGTATTCGCATCACCGACCCGAACGCGTTCTGGGCTGCGTCGCCCTACCTGATCATCGTCGAGAAGTAACCCGTCGCCAGCGTTGCACCGTGAGCGCCAGTAACGCGGCGCTCACGGTGAACCACCACACCGCGCGCCACAGCGCATCGCGCAGCGGTACGTCCACTCCGGGCAATAGTGGCGGCGGATCGGCGAATCGGATCCACGGCGAGGTCGCGCCATTCGCATCGAGCGCTACGGCAAGCACCCACCCGGCGATCAACAGCAGGTGCGCGATCACTTTGTGTTGTACCAATACGTGCACACACAGCGAGAGCACCGTCCACTGCACGAACGGCACGAGCAGCCACAGCGCACCGAGTCCCGCCAGAGTCCACGGCGGCGCGTACACACCACGCGCGGCGCTCCCGGTCCACGCGGCGGCGAGCAGTCCCGCCACCAGAGCGGTTTGCGCCATCGCGATGCCGAGCACACGCCCACCTACCAGTACCGCCGTCGGCAGCGGCGCGCTGTGCACCAGCTCCACGACCCGCTCATCGTGATCGCGCCACAGCAACTCACCGGCGTAGATCGTGGCGAGGAGAATCAGGAAGAGTCGCGCGTGTTCCTGCACCATCAGCACCAACGTACCTGCGCCAGCGTCCGGGAGCGCGCCCTGCGCAAACGCGTGCGCCAGCACGTTCAGCAGGCCGAGCGCCGCAATCACACGCCACCCGCGATCGCGCCAGAGCCAGAAGATGGTGAACTGTGCGATATGGAGCAGCGTGGACTCGTGCGAGGAGAACGGCGTCGCTGTGCGACGCACCGGCCGCTGCGTCGCGGTGACCGCTGAGTCCGCGTGCGTCCTGACGGCCACGCGCGGCGACGTCGCACGCCAGCCAAGCACCCACGCGCCTGTCACGCCCGCCACGACGAGCCATAGCACGCGACTCATGCCTACCACGCCGAACCATGGGACCAGCCGAGTGGCGCGCTCGCTGTCCGTCCACGAATCGGACGCCATTTGCACCGCCACCGTACCGAACGGATCGAGCAGCGCCGCGACGAGCACGGCCGTGTTCTGCGCGCTGTCAGTGATCGCGTGTGCCTGCCACACCGCCTCGCAGCCCTGCCAGAGGAACAGCAGCGCCAGCGCCAGCGCCAGTACGGCCAGCAGCCGCTGCGTACGCACTGCGACGGCCGTCAGCACGGTCGCGACCGCCAGAGTGGTGGGCAGCGTCAACGTTACCCACGGCCACAGCGCACGAACGAGCACCTCGGCGAATGTCGCATCGCGTTCGACCCACGGCGCCAGAGCGCCCAGCAGGATTCCCCCCACCAGCGCGCTGTAGACCAGCACCATCACCGCGCAGGCCGCCAGCCATCGCCCGATCATCCAGGCTCGCGGATCGACTGGCGTACTGAAGACGAGGTGATCGGTGCGCCACGCCGTATCCCGCAACAAGGCGCTCGCTGTGATCATGGTGGTGATCACTTGTCCGAAGGCGGTGAGCCCGCCCATCGACAGCGTAATCGCGAGCGACGACAACTTGGGCAGTGCCCCCCGGTCGCGCACCAACTCGACCGTCCCGCTGCTCACAAAGGCGAAGGTCAGGAGCAGAAAAACGAGTGCGTAGAGCACCGTGGCCGGCTCGCGTCGCTGTATCCCGAGCTCAAAGCACAACACCGACCAGATCGAGGCGCGCCACGACCCCGACCGGCCAGGATCGCGAAGACGTGACGTCACGCGCATTCAGACGTGCGGCAGGTCCCGGTCGCCGAGCTGGCCCGCCTCGTGATGCCAGCGCATCTCAGCTTCCGAAAGCGGACGAATTGCGAGATCCACCGCCAGCCATGTCGTCTTCGCAAAGGGATAGCACAGGAGACATCCGGCGAGCATCAGGCCGCCGGTGACATACGTCAACAGGTCCCACGGCACATCGGGCCACGTGACGAACACAAATCCGCACACGCAGATGAACAGAATGAGTTCAACCGCGATCAGGTTAAACAGATACGCGCCCACAAAATAATCACTCTCGCCGCGCTCGATGCGCAGTCCGCAGGTCGGACATTGCGGCTTCAGGGCAAAGAACGACGCAAAGATGCCGCGTCCGCCGCAGTTCGGACAGCGCAGCAGCAGTGCGCGGCCAATCAGGCGCGCGGTCGGCACACGACGTCTCGGCAAGGTGTCCGCCGATTTTGTCGGCTCAACGGGTGCAGGAATCGTGTGCATCGGTGTAATCTATCGCTCAGCCAATAGCCAAGGACCGCACCGTGGGCGTTGCATACGATCAGATCTTCGAAAACAATCGCCGGTGGGTAGCGAGCCGCACCGCTGCAGACCCGGAATTCTTCAGCGCACTGTCGCGTGATCAGCAGCCGGGTTGGTTGTGGATTGGCTGTGCCGACAGTCGCGTACCGGCGAATGAAATCACCGGCCTCGACGTTGGCGACCTGTTTGTGCATCGCAACATCGCGAATCTGGTGCCGAATACCGACCTGAACTCGCAGTCGGTGATCCAGTTCGCCGTCGGCACGTTGCACGTGGAGCACGTGGTTGTGTGCGGGCACTACGGATGCGGCGGGATTAAAGCGGCTATGCAGCCGGCTGATCTGGGACTGCTGAATCCGTGGCTGCGCAATATCCGCGATGTCTATCGCATGCATGCCGCCGAGCTCAACAGCATCGAGGACCAGACGGCGCGCACCAACCGTCTCGTGGAACTCAACGTGACGGAACAGTGCCGGAACGTGCTGAAAATGGCGGTGGTGCAGCGCCGCTTTCTCGCGGGCGGCACGCCGTTGGTCCACGGCTGGGTGTATGACCTGCACGACGGTCTGCTCAAGGACCTGCACGTGAATACCGAGGCCCTGCTCACCGAGCTGCGGGCCATCTACGCGCTGCAGCCGGAGTAGGCAGGCTCCGGTGTCTTGACGGCTAAGACGACCGCGCTGGCGGTCAGGCCGAGTCAGGGCCTCTCGCGGAATGCCTGCGTCAACACACGGCCGTCCACCTTCTCCGTCACGCGCAGGCCGAGCGTCGCGGCGAGCGTGGGCGCCAGATCCACGACGCGCACCACGCTGTTGTCACGCGCGGACCGGAATGGCGCGCCCCAGAAGATCAGCGGGACATGCGCGTCGTAGTCGTGCGGACTGCCATGCGTCGCCACATTGCCGCGTCCGAAAATACTGTACGGATTCAGCGTGACCACGGCGGCCACATCCCCACCGGGGCGAAACATGTGCAACCATCGCCGCGCGATGGCGTCCTGCACGGTGTCGGCCTTGGCCAGCTCGTCAATGAGATCCACGCGCATCACACCCGGAACGGAGCGCGCCGACTTCGCGAACGCTTCAGCAATATTGCGGATATCGCGATCGCGGCCCCGGATCATCGCGCGATCCACCGAGAACGTGAATCCGTCGAAATCGAGCGCTTCGAGTGGGAACCGCGCCTGCGAGGCACGCGCCGCCGACGCAGTGATGGCCGGCTGAAACTCATCGAGCATCACGCGATGCGCGCCGCTGTTGTCTACCTGCACGGACCGCATGTCCGGGCTGGGCGCGACACCGTGATCGCTCGTCAACGCGATGATCAGCTTGTTCTCACCCAGTCGCGCCGTCAGCGAATCAATGAACGCTCCCAGCGAACGGTCGAGACGCAGAATATGGTCATGCATCTCCCGCGACTCCGGGCCCCAGCGATGTCCGACCGCATCGGTGGTGGAGAGTGAGACGGCCAGCAGATCGATGTGGCCACGCTGCCCAAGCTGCATTTCGCGCACCCCGCGCCAGGCAAAATCCAACGTGAGTTCGTCCATGAACGGAAACGAAATGAGCATGTTGGTGGCCGTCAGCGTGTCGTTCGGCATGTCGTAGGGAAACACGAAGCTCTGACCGAAACTCTCAAAGACCACCGTGTCCGGTTCAGCGTACGCGGAGTCGGGGAGCAACAGGTCCCACCGACGTCCCGCGAACCGGTTCATCACGGGCTGCTCCGCGTTGAACGCGTTGACCCAGTTCGGAAGCTCGGCGCCGTACCAGGTGCTGGTGGTAAACGTGCCGTTGGACGACGCATACCAGAACACCGAGTGCTGGCCACGTCCGATCGGCAGAATCGCGCCGCGATCTTTTCGCGAGACCGAGAGCACGCGCGTCTCCGCATCCGCGCTCACCATCCAGTCGGCGAGGGTCGTTCCGCGAAAACGATCGGGACTCGCGCCCATGCCCGACGCGCCAAGCAGTGGGCTGTCGTTCGTGTTGACGCCCGCAAGATTCGCGGCGATGCCGGTACTGTAGGGAAATCGGCCGGACAGGATGGAGGCGTGCCCGGGCGCCGTCTCCGTGATGGCGTGATCGTGGAACGCCTCCGTGAACACCGCGCCCTCCGTGGTGAGCCGGCGCAACCCACCGGTGAGCTGGTCACGCCAGCGGTCGAGGAGCGCGGGAGTCAGCTGGTCGATCGTGACCACCACGACGAGCGCGGGGGCGGCCGCTCGCCCGGACGGGACGGCCGAGGACGTCTGCTGGGCGTGAGCACAGCCGGTGGCGATCAGGCTCGCGACAATGAGAAGTCGAATCACGGAGCGTGTGTGCGAAGGGTTTCAGGGAAACTATCTGTCGAACACCATTTGTGCCGTTGTGGTCCGGCGCGCGAGGCTCCATTATCGCCGTCATGAACTGGCTTCTCGAGCATCCCCTGTGGCGAAATGCCGTGGCCCGCGTGATCGTTTACTACGCGCTCTTCGGCACCCTTGCCGCCATCGTGTACCGATACGTCCCCTCAGCCTGGGGCGTGCTCGGCGGCGAGTCGCTGACCGACCTCATGGTGCCGCCCGGCTCCGCGTCCACGGCTGGTGGACAGGGCCCGACGCCGCTGGCGACCGTTATTGCCATGCTGACCGCGTTTGCCACTTCGCTCCCGGTGGCCTGGATTTATACGCTGACGCGGCGCAAGAAGGGCTACCAGCAGTCGATCGTCCAGACGTATCTCATCTTGCCCGTGGTGGTTGCCGGCATCGTGGTGCTCGTCAAATACTCGCTGGCGCTGGCCTTCTCGCTCGGCGGCATTGTCGCGGCGGTTCGGTTCCGGACGACGCTTGATGACAGCAAGGATGCGACCGGCATTTTCGTGGTGACGGGCATCGGCATGGCGGCGGCAGTCGCACCCAGTGTTTCATGGGTGATTTCGGGTGGGTTCAACGCACTCATGCTCGGCTTGTGGTACACCGATTTCGGCCGCCCATCGGCTCTCGAAGGCAAGACCGCGGAAAAACGTATGCAACGGGCGCTCGCGGTCGCGAATCGCACCGGCATGTTTGTGGCCAAGCTCGACGATGAAGTGCTCAAGTCGCTGTCACCGGAGCAACTGGAGGCCATCGCCGACCGAGCGTGGCGCCGTCGCAAACGCAACGCCAGCGACGAGCAGGAGACGGGGGAGCGCGAAGCACCGGCCGCGTTCGAACATCTGTTGCGCATTCACACGATGGATATCGAGGCGACGCGCGCGGCCGTGGAGCCTTTCTTCAATGGGTATTTCTCCCGGTGGAAGTTCATGGGCTCGGTGCAGCAGGATGAGTTGCGCATCGCCGAATATGGCGTCACGTTTTCCGAGACCGTGACGATCGGTGTGGTGAGCGATGACCTTCGCGCCATCCCGGGTACACCTGTCCGCAAACTGGAGCTGCGATGATGCCACACATGGCGGGTTGTCACGCGCGATCGTCACGTTCGCGATGGTGGCGTTCGCGTTTCTCATGCCGCGTGGCGCTCCTGCTGACGGTACTGTTCGCGCCGTCGGCCACAGCGCACGCGCAGCCGCTCTTTCGGACGGATTCGGTGCTGACCGTCACGATTACCACCAATCTGCGCGAGCTGATTCGCGAGCGTGACTCCACCGAGTTGCAGTGGTTCGGCGCGGAGTTCGCCTATGCGGACGGCGACAGCACCGTGACGCTGCCGGTGGAACTGCGGGCGCGCGGGCACTTTCGCCGGCAGCGCTCCAACTGCGAGTTCCCGCCGCTGTTTGTCCGGGTGAAAGACCAGGACGCGCGCGGCACACAGTTGCAGGGGAATCCGCGCGTCAAGCTGGTCACGCCGTGTCGCCCGGGCAATGACGAGTATCAACAGTACATTCTGCTCGAGTATGGCGTGTATCGCACGTACGCTGCACTCAATCCGATTCATCCGCGGACACGTCTGGCGCAGATTACGTATCGCGATTCGAGCGATCGCACCAAGCCGATCACGGTGCAAGCCTTCTTCAGCGAAACCGAGGAGGAGGTGGCGAAGGAGTTCGACATGTCACTGCGCGACAATCTCACCGGCGCGCGATTCCGTGATCTTGACGCCCCCACGCTGCAATCGGTCGCGCTGTTCGCCCTCATGGTTGGCAGTGCGGACTGGTCCATCGGCGGATTGCACAACGTCTATCTGCTGCAGGATTCGTTGGGCACGTTCCGACCGGTGGCGTACGATTGGGATTGGGTGGGGCTGGTGAGCGCCCGGTACGCCAAACCGGACTACCGCCTTCCCATCAAGTCCGTCGCAGAGCGTTATTACATGGGGCCCTGCTACACCGCGGAGGAGTGGTCGGGCGGCGTGGCTCGGTATCTTGGCAGCCGTTCAGCCGTCGATGCTGTATGGAGTGCCATTCCCAACCTGACCGACAACAGGCGCCAACAGGCGGCCCGATATCTGGGAGATTTTTGGAAGATTCTCGAAAACCCTCGCGAGCTCACCAGACTCACGAAGTCCTGCCGGCCAGAGGGCAACTGATCAGTTGTTGGCGCGCCGCCGTGGCCGCCCTCGCGCTGGTCCTCGCCAGCTGTGATGGTGGCGGCGGTGCCGTGAACGATCCGCCGGTCGTTCGACCGCCCGAGAGATCGCAGCTGCTGATTCAGCTGTCCGGCGTGCCCGCGACCGGAACGGATCAGGCGCTCCGCGCGGCGGGCTTCGGTGTGCGGGTGCGTGGTCCGAATGGTCTCGACACCGTGCTGCTGCAGTCCGGCACCGTGCTGGCGAGCACCGGCGGTCGCTTCACGATCACGGCACAACGCGCGGAGTTTGACTCGGTCCGGTACACTGCGGCCCCCGACTCGCAGTCAATCGACGTGGCGCTGGCGAGCACGCGGATTGCGTCGCTCACGTACAGCGCACTCACGGGCGGCCTCGATGTGCGCGCAATCGGCGGTCCACCAGACACCACGCGACTGTCTGCGCAGTTGCGCCATCCGGACGGACGCCTCGACACGCTGGTCTTGCCTTCGCGCCTCGCGTTGCTGGCGCCCGGGTCCTACGTGGTTACGCCGTCCCCGCGCACCGTGGATGGGGTCCTGTACGCACCGGCCCGGACGGCGGATACCGTGGTGGTGTCCGCCGGCCCGATCGCCGGCGCCACGGTGCTCGCATTTAACGCGCAACGTGCAATCGTGCGCCTGCTCGTGGTGGGTGTGCCAATGGCAGACAGGCTTGGGTTCGTCACCCTCGAAGGACTCGATCGCAGCGTGCGTACCATTCCCATCACGCCCGATACGCTGGTGTTTGCCGAACTGCCAGCCGGCACATTCATTCTCAGGCCGCAGACCTTCGACACCGAACGTGCACGATACGCGGCGCAAAAGCCGGCCGATACGATTGTTGTTGCGGCCGGCAGCCGTCTTACGCAGCCCCTCACCTTCAATCGCTTGACCGCCTCACTGGGAGTCGCCGTCAGCGGGGTACCGGGCGGTTCGAATGCAGCGCTGACCGTGACCGGCCCCGGTGGATTTGCGCGCATACTCCCGGAGAATGCCCTCCTCACCGAACTCGTGCCGGGCCCGTATACGATTCTCGCAACGCCGATCGTCACGAGCACCCACACGTACGCGCCGCTCACTGCCTCGCAGTTCGTCACGATCGGATTTGGAGTGCCGGCGCAGCGTGAGGTCACCTACTCACTCGCCACCGGTGCGCTGGCGGTGACGATCAACGGGCTCCCTGACGCCGTCACCGCCGACGTGGTGGTGAGCGCGGCCACCGGCGCGTCAGTGGCAGGATTTCCCTGGGCGCTGACCGCGTCCGTTACGCGAACCAATCTGCCGCCCGGTACGTATGTCGTGCGCGCGACCGCACGACTCGCCGGCGGCTCCCTCTACGTGCCGGCGCCGGCACAGCGAACCGTGACGGTGGGCACGTCGCTCGTGGCCACCGACGCCTTGGTGACGTACACCGAAATTGTTGGTCCCACGCTCGACTTCGCGATCGATGGCGCGTACCTCACACAGGCGGCACAGCTTCCCAGTGGCACCGTGCCCCTGGTCGCGTCGCGCAGCGCGCTCCTTCGCGTCTTTGCGCGCGCGTCGCAGGGCAACAACGATGCACTGACGGTTCGCATTCGACTGTACCAGGGTGCCGCGCTTTATCGCACGCTGGTGGTGCCCTCCCCCGCCCCCAGCGCCCCGCTCGACGTCAACGAAGGGGTCCTCGAACGCTCGTGGAATGCCGTGATCGACGCGGGTGACGTACGTGAAGGGATGCGCTTCGTCGTCGACTTCGGCGATGCTCCGGGGGTGGTTGACGCGAATCTCGCCAACAATCGCTGGCCGGTCACCGGCACACAGCCGGTGGATGTGCGCACGGTACCGGTGTTCGGATTGACACTGGTGCCGATCCATCACCCGGTTGATGGACTCACCGGCAACGTCTCAGCCGGGAACGCCAACGCACTCTTCAGTGTGGCCCGCGCCGTGTTGCCGCTCGAGAGTGCGTTGGTGACCGTACGTGCGCCCTTCACCACGGCGGCACCGGCATTGCAATCGGGCGATGCGAATCGTGGCTGGATCACGATCCTCAACGAGATGGGCGCGCTGCGAATCGCCGAGAATGGCGTCGGCTCGCATTATGCTGGTATCGTCGGAACCTCGTATGCGAACGGCATTGCGGGACTCGCGACAATCTCGGGGAAATTTCTGGTGAGCTGGGACAAAGCGGGATCAGCGCCGCGCGTGCTGGCTCACGAACTTGGACACAACTTCGGTCGCTTTCACAGTCCGGGGTGCGGGGCCGCCTTCATCGACCCGGCGTATCCGTATGGCACCGGCACCGGTGGCTGGGGCTGGACCGGAACCGCTATGCTGAATCCGATCACCACGAATGACATCATGGG